>NZ_JCAKRV010000012.1:0-148482 GCF_059515165.1 Chryseobacterium sp. CS3K3.1
TAGAATCTAAGTTTATATTCATTGTAATAAACAGAAACAATACAAAAAAATGCGGCTCTGAAAAGAACCGCACTTCAACAAATATAATTTAATTTACTACTTCCAACCGCCGCCTAAAGCTCTGTATAAATCTACAATACTGCTTAATCTCTGTCTTTTAATGGAAGCCAGATTCAACTCTGCCTGTAGGGAATTCCCCTGTGCTGTAATCACTTCCAGGTAATTGGCTGAACCTCCTTTGTAAAGAAGTTGTGCACTTTTAATTCCATCTTTCAGTGTAGTTGCCTGTTCTGTGGCTTTTTGTTCCTGAATTTTTAAGTTTTCATTGGAAACCAAGGCATCAGAAATTTCTCCCACAGCATTTAATACTGATTGACGGAATGCAAGAACATTTTTTTCTCTTTGAATTTTGGCTACTTCCAGATCTGTTTTCAATTGTCTTTTCTGAAAAATAGGCTGGGTAATTCCCCCTAAAACCGATCCGAATAACGAAGCCGGAATCTGGAACCAGTTATCAAATTTGAATGAATTTACTCCACCATTAGCAGTAATTTTCAATGCCGGATACATATTCGCCTGAGCAATTCCTACCATCGCATTGGATTCTAATAAAACCAGTTCCTGCTGGCGAACGTCCGGTCTTCTGCTTACCATAGCTGCCGGAAGTCCTGCCGTAATGTTTTGAGGCAATGAAGTATCAGACATTTCAATGGTTCTGTTGACTTTGTTGGGAAGTTCTCCAACCAGAATACTCAATGCATTTTCCTGGATGGCAATATTCTGCTCCAGCTGGGCAATCAGAAGTTCTGTAGCCTGTTTCTGTGCTGCGGCCTGCTGTACTCCCAAAGAAGTATTATCGCCGCTTTCCCACATTTTTTGGGTCATTAAAAGGGTATTGCTGGTCAGTTCCAGATTGGATTTTGCGATCGCCAGTTGTCTGTCAAGCATCAGCAGGTTGTAATATCCTTGTGCAATAGCTGCCACCACCTGAGTCTGAACCGCTTTTGAACCTTCATAGGTCTGAAGGTACTGCATTCTTGAAACTTCCTGCTGGTTTTTGATTTTTCCCCAGATATCCGCTTCCCATGAAAGGTTGAAGGCTGCGTTATAGTCTTCAACATGGCTTGAACCTAAAAATAAATTTAAGCTTTGCCCATTCATACTGTTTTTGGAAGGTCTTGAAATTTGTCCACTTACTCCGAATCCAACGTCCGGATACTGCATATATTTTGCCTGTTTCAGTTTTTCCTGTGAAGCAGCTACCTGCTTCAGGGCAATCTGAAGGTCATAATTATTTTTAATTCCTTTTTCAATCAATCCCTGTAAAATTGGATCGCTGAAAAACTGTTTCCACTCCAGATTGGCTATACTGGCTGTGTCTGCAGTGGCAGTGTACTGGAACTTTTCCGGAAGTGGAAGCTCAGGCTCCGTGTATGCCAGTTTAGACACACACGAAACAGAGCCGATGGCCAGCACAAATGTTAGAATAATATTTTTTACTCTTTTCATAGTTTTTAAACTTTTAATTGAAGACAAAACTTAGAGAGGTTTCTGTTGATGCAAAAATTTCTTTAGTAGGAGAAAATAGTTAGTTTTTAAAACCATTAAGAACAGGCAGGTAAATAGGTAAACCTATGATCTTAAACTTTTCTCTAAGTTTTTGTCATTCATTTTTTTATTAGTGACTAGCAGCTAAAAGTTCTTCCTCCATTTGTTTTTTCAGAAGTCTTTTCTTTTTTCTGCTTGGCATTTTTTCATGCAGGTACTGGAACACTACATACATTACCGGAATAATAAAGATCCCGAAGATTACTCCTGTAAGCATTCCACCCACGGTACTGTAACCGATAGAGTGGTTTCCTTTTGAAGAAGCACCTTGCGTCCATACCAGCGGAAGCATTCCCACGATGAAGGCAAAAGAGGTCATTAAGATCGGTCTTAAACGTAATCTTGATGCCTGAAGGGCAGATTCAATCAATGTTTTACCGGCTTTTCTTCTCTGTACGGCAAATTCTACAATCAGGATGGCATTCTTCGCTAATAGTCCTACAAGCATGATCAATCCTACCTGAACGTAAATATTGTTATCAATTCCAGCTAGTCCTGTGAAGGCAAATACTCCGAAAATCCCTGTAGGAATGGTAAGAATAATAGCAAACGGAAGGATATAACTTTCATATTGAGCTGCCAGTAAGAAGTAAACGAATAGAATACTTAAGAAGAAAATAAAAGCAGTCTGTCCGCTTGTTTTAATCTCTTCACGGGTAATCCCTGTCCACTCATATCCGTATCCTCTTGGCAGTGATTGTTGTGCTACTTCTTCTACTGCTTTGATGGCATCTCCGGTACTGTATCCAGGTTTCGGGGTTCCATTAATCGTTACAGCATTGAAAAGGTTATTTCTTGTTACCGTTTCAGGACCGAAAGATCTTTTTAACGTTACCAGAGTTTTAGCAGGAACCATTTCTCCTGATTTATTTTTAACATAGATTCCTTCTAATGAATTAACATCCGTACGGTAAGGAATATCGGCCTGAGCCATTACTCTGTAATACTTCCCGAATCTGTTGAAATCCGATACAAAGCTACTTCCGAAATAAATTTGCATCGTCTGCATCAATTCTGTTACAGAAACACCCAGCTGGTTGGCTTTATCAGTATCCACATCAATAGTATACTGAGGGTTTCCTGCTGCATAAGTAGTAAAGGCAAAAGCAATTTCAGGTCTTTTCATCAATTCTCCGATAAACTGTTGAGTGGTTGTTCCCAACTGTTCAAAAGAACCGTTTGTTTTATCCTGAAGCATGAATTCAAATCCGGAAACGTTACCGAAACCTTGTACAGTGGGGAAGTTGAAGAAGAATGCGTTGGCATCTTTTACCTGACTTACCTTACCTGTCAATGTTGCTGCAATCTGATCCGGGTCTTTCATCTCACCACGCTTGTCATAATCTTTAAGCTTGATGAAACCTGCAGAATAGGGAGATGCGTTGGCATTACTGATGAAGTTCATCCCGTCCGCTACCCAAAGGTGGTTGGTTGCTTTTTCACCATTGATGATTTGATCAATTTGCGCTGTCGCTCTGTGGGTTCTTTCCAGTGAACTTCCCGGAGGAGTATTCACTGCATACAACACAAATCCCTGGTCTTCAGTAGGAATAAATCCTGATGGTGCTTTTTTGATCAAAAATACACTTGCTGCTGTAATGACAACAAGACCTCCTATCGCCACCCATTTGTTTTTAATTAAAAACTTAAGGCTATAGATGTATTTTCTGGTCATGCTGTTGAAGCTCGCATTGAAAGCATTGAAGAATCTTGCTCCAAAACCTTTTTTATGACCGTGCTCTCCATGTTCTCCCTGAGGATCATTTAAGAACATCGCACATAATGCCGGACTCAATGTTAATGCATTCACCGCTGAAATTAAGATGGCAATCGCTAATGTGAAGGCAAACTGTCTGTAGAAAACTCCCGCAGGTCCCTGCATAAATCCAACCGGAATAAACACGGCACACATTACCAATGTGATGGAAATAATAGCTCCTGAAATTTCGCTCATCGAGTGCATGGTAGCATGCTCTACAGGCATTCCCGTTTGTTCCATTTTAGAATGGACGGCTTCTACCACCACAATGGCGTCATCCACTACAATACCAATGGCGAGTACCAATGCAAATAAAGTAAGCATGTTGATACTGAAACCAAATAACTGCAGGAAGAAGAAGGTTCCGATAATTGCAACCGGCACGGCAATAGCCGGAATTAAGGTAGATCTGAAATCCTGAAGGAAGATGAATACTACAATAAATACCAATATGAAAGCAATAACAAGCGTTTCCACAACCTGATGGATAGAAGCATCCAGGAAGTCTTTGGAGTTATACATGATGATTGGCTTCACTCCTTTTGGAAGAGTGGTTTCCATTACTTTCACCTGCTTTTCAATTTCCGTAAGGATTTCGTTGGCATTGGATCCGGCTGTCTGCAGAATAGCAAATCCGGCAACCGGTTTTCCGTCTACTCTGTTGGTGGCAGTATAGGTATAAGAACCAAATTCTACTCTTGCAACATCTTTTAATCTTAGGAAAGATCCATCACTGTTTGCTTTGATGGCGATATTTTCATAGTCTTCACCCTTATTCAGTTTTCCTTTATATTTAAGGATATATTCGTAAGTTTCCTTACTTCCCTGTCCCAAACGGCCTGGAGCTGCTTCAAGGTTGTGGTCTTTAATAGCTCCCAAAACTTCCTGAGGCGAAAGATTATTAGCCGCCAGACGATCCGGTTTCAGCCAGATTCTCATGGAATAATCCCTTGTCCCGAATACCTGAGCCTGTGCTACACCCGGAATACGCTGTATCTGTGGAATAACATTGATCTTCAGGTAATTTTGAAGGAATAATTCATCATATTGTTTCGCATCTTCACTGGTCAGTCCCATGAACATAATCATACTGTTCTGAACCTTCTGGGTTGAGATCCCGGCTTGTACCACTTCCTGAGGCAGCTGGCTCATCGCTTTCGATACACGGTTCTGTACGTTTACTGCTGCATTGTCTGCATCGGCACCCTGTTTGAAGAAAACACTCAGGGTCATGGTACCGTCGTTACTGGAGTTTGAGGTCATATACGTCATGTTCTCAACTCCGTTTACCGCTTCTTCAATAGGAGTGGCTACTGAACGGGCTACCACCTCAGCATTGGCTCCAGGATAGAATGCCGTAACCTGTACACTCGGTGGAGCGATGTCCGGGAAGAGGGCAATCGGTAAATTAAAGAGAGACAAAGCTCCCAATAATAAGAGTATTATGGAGATGACCGTTGAAAGGACCGGTCTTTCTATAAATTGTTTTAACATAAGAAGTTTATTTTTTTAAGTCTTCTGTATTCGGAAAGAACTATAATGGTTTTGCTTTTAACAAGCTGTCCGAAGAAATATTTTTCGGCTTGATGGAAGCACCGTCTTTCAGGTTTCCAATTCCTGTGAATACAATTTTTTCTCCAGGCGCAAGCCCTTCAGAAATAAAATAATAGCTATCCGTTTTTCCTGATATTTTGATCGGTCTCCCGGTTACCTTCTGGTCTTTACCCATTACATAGACATAGGTTTTATCCTGAATTTCGAAGGTTGATTCCTGAGGAATTACGACTGCATTAGAAATCAGCTGTGGCATACGCACTCTTCCTGTATTTCCGGTTCTTAAAGTTCCGTTGGCATTAGGGAAAACGGCACGTACACTGATGGCTCCCGTAGTTTTGTCAAACTGTCCGTCTACAATGCTTAATCTTCCTTTTTCAGGGTAAGTACTGTTGTCGGCAATCACAAGATCTACCATGGGCATATTTTTCAGTTTTTCTTCTAAGCTTGCTCCCGGATATTTATTCTGGAAAGCAATGAAATCAAGTTCGCTTAAAGAGAAATACGCATAGATTTCGCTGATATCAGATAATAATGTCAACGGATTTGGATCTGTTCTGGAGATCAGACTTCCTTTTTTGTAAGGAATTCTTCCAATATAACCGCTTACAGGAGCTGTAATGGTTGTAAATCCTACGTTGATTCTGGCGCTTCCTACAGATGCTCTGGCCTGAGCTGCGGCAGCAACAGCGGCTTCATAATTGGCTTTTGCTGTTTTAAGCTGTACATCAGAAACTACTTTGGCAGCAACCAGTGGCTGAAGTCTGTCTACTTCCACTCTTGCTTTTTGGATATTGGCATTGGCAGCCTGAAGATTAGCCTGAGCCATATTCATCTGTTCGCCATAGCTTCTTGAGTCTATTTTAAATAACGGTTGTCCTGCTCTTACATATGCTCCTTCTTCTACATAGATTCTGTCCAGGTATCCATCTACCTGAGATCTGATTTCTACGTTGTTTTTCCCTTCTAAGGCAGTTGGGAATTCCTGATATGTAGTAGCGGGTGAAGTAATAACGGTATAAACCGGAAGTTCTGGAGCTGGAGGTGCGGCATTGGTTCCTTCTGCGGCTTTTGTGCAGCTCTGTAAAAGAATTATACTTGCAATAAGTACAATAAACCTTGTTTTTCCAGGTAATTTCATTGTTGGTTTAATTTTTTAATGAAGTGTTAGAGGTAAGTAAAAAAAAGTTTTGATAAATGCTGTATTTTTTCCTAACAGTGTTAATGATTTGTTCAAAAAAAATTACAGAATTTTTAATGTCCGATGAGGTCGATTGTTTCCATAATTGAAATTTTTTTAATGTATTGAAGTGTATAATGTTGGTGTAAGGTGTGTTAATTTTACTAACAGTGTTAATTTATAAGCAAAAAATGATTACTTTTAACAGCTGAATCTTGTATATTGCTTCATAAGTGATTTCATTTTTTAATCAGGAATAACAGAATAATCTATATTAATTCAGTGTTAATTTTCCTAACGGTGTTAATTTTTAATTCAAAAAAAATCTATAAAGACTTAATAAAAGCCGAAACAGTTTCGTCCAAAGTCGTTTTATTCATCGTTGAAGGGATATCAGCTGTACGCATCATCATAATAGAGATCATACCGTGTACGGCAGAAAACAGAGCGTGGGACATATGACAGGCATTGTCCGGATTGGATCCGTTTTTCTTTATAATCTCATAAGTACATTCATAGATAAGTTCCTGAAATGATGAGAATTCTTTTTTCATCTGCCCTTTCCCACAACATTGCATTCCAAGACCAAACATCAGCTGGTAATATTCCTTATTTTTAAAAGCAAAGTTCCAGTACGCATCCACAATAGCAACAAGCTGCTCTTCCGGAGTGTCGTGTTTCTGCTGAGCTTTTAATAATTCTATATGTAACTTATGAAAGCCATCTAAAGAAATTTCAAATAGAATAGCTTCTTTATTTTCAAAATAATCATATACAACGGGAGCACTATACTCAATAGCATCTGCTATCTTACGCATAGAAAGCGAACCCCAGCCTTCAGTTTTCGCCAACGTAAAAGCAGCCTGCAAAATATTTGCACGGATGGATTCTTTTTCTCGTTGACGGCGTTCATGTAGACCCATGATTTTTATTTACTAACAGCGTTAGCAAAACTACAAACTTTTTAATATAAGTTCCAAAAGATATTGTGAGTTTTATGGGTTCGCCTACTTTTAAAGAAAATTAATTTAAAGGCTGGAAGCTGGAAGAATGGGAACTGGAAGTTATTTTTAAGGTTAATAGAATTTGACTATAACTATTTTTGAGGGCTGAAAATCTTCTCTCCTCCATTTTCCAGCTTCCTTACTTAATTAAAAATGAAAATGTCTTCTTCCTAATTAACAAAAGAAATAATTATCTTTGCCGGTAAAGAAATAAGGATATGAATACTCCCTCAAATATGCTGGCATTAGGAACAAAAGCTCCGTTTTTTGAACTTCCTAACCCGTCAAAAACGAATGAACTTCAGTCTTTGGAAGAACTGAAAGGAGAAAAAGGTACTTTGGTGATCTTTATGTGCAACCACTGTCCGTTTGTTCTTCATGTCATTGACAAGATCAATGAATTGTACGAAGATTATAACGAGCGCGGAATTGAATTCATCGCCATCAATGCGAATGATATCGAAAAATATCCGGCAGATTCTCCGGAAAAAATGATCGAATTCCAGATTGAAAGAAGATTTGATTTCCCTTATCTGTTTGATGAAAGCCAGGCAGTAGCAAAAGCTTACGATGCAGCTTGCACACCGGATTTTTATTTCTTTGATGATAAGCTTGATCTTGTATACAGAGGTCAGATGGATGATTCAAGACCTGGAAATAATAAAGATGTAACTGGTGAGGATCTGATTATTGCTTTTGAAAATCTGTTGGCTGGGGAAGCTCAGGAAGAAATTCAGAGACCTAGTATGGGATGCAATATTAAATGGAAATAATTTTAGATAATCACTAATTATTACTTATATAATATAAAAGGCTGTTCTATTAATTAATAGGACAGCCTTCATTTAATAACTTTGAACCTTTATTTACATTCAGGGAGTGATAATAAATTATTTTTTGTTGTATTATCTGCCTCAGTTTTTAAATATTTGGTACCATTATAAGTTTCAGCTGTGATAACCTTTACTTGGTTTCCATAACTATCAGTAACATAAGCTAATCCTCTTTCATTTTTTATCCAGTTATATATTTCTAATCGAGTACTTTTTCCTGGTTTTCCATCATCTCCAGTCCATCCTAAATGAGTGATTGCTAAGTTTGGATTTTCATGATATCCGTTGTCTTTGTTGATGCAAGTAATTCTAATTGCCATGGTTTGTTATTTTAAATTGTTTTACGAAAATAACTTATGTAAGTTGCTTATCCTTACGGTTTACCATAAACAGATTTTTGATTACAAAAAATTAAAAGCTTACTTTGGCTTTGACCTCCTTTTCAACCTTCAGATCCACATTCACTTTATTATGAGAATAATTCCTGATGAACTCTGAAGGAGTCTTGCCCGTATATTTTTTAAACATCCTGTTAAAGTAGGTCACATTATTAAAACCACATTGATAGCTGCATTCTGATATCGATTTGTCCTGCGCCATCAGCAGGCATGCCTTATTGATTCTGTAGCGGTTCACAAATTCTGTAAAGGTAATCTGGGTAGCTTTTTTAAAGAAATTACAGAAAGCGGGTAAAGTCAGGTTAGCTAGTTTTGCTACTTCTTCAATATCAATTTCCTTGTCGTAATGATGTTCTACGTAAGTGAAGATATTCTCAAGACGGGTTTTATTTTTTGAAATAATGGTGTAGGGCATGATTTCCTTATTTAAAAGATCATAATCTTCACATTTGGAAAGTTCAAAAAGAATTTCAAGCAATAATAAATATCTTTTATACCCTTCAGATTCCAGCATCAGTTTCAGTTTGGGAAGCATCACCTTTTTTACTTTTTGATGAAAATGAATCCCGTATTTTGAAAGTTCCAAAAGGTTTTTGATAGATCTTGCTTCCACTTCCTGCTGGGGAAACTGAAGAATTTCTTCTTTGAACTGAAGGACAATTTCTTCATGCGGATCAATAGAATTCAGACCGAATCCGGAGTGGGGAATATTGGACCCGATTAATACCAGATCTCCGTTTGTGTAATTACTTTTATGATAGCCCACGTGGCGGGTTCCGTTTCCGGAAATAACACATACCAGCTCAATTTCGGGATGATAATGATATTCCCATTTGAACTCTGAAATAGGAGAGTTGTTGTGAATGGTACGGAATGAACTCTTTTCATTAGGGATGACCCTTTCAAAAGTAACTTTCATCTAGTTAATCATATTTATTCATTAAAAATACTAAATATATTAATATAGTTCAAATATTGATTTACTGTGTTAAATTATCGTTAACGGAAATGCTTCTATCTTAGCCGACAAGAAATCACCTGAATGAAAAATCTTAACATCAAGGCCGCTTTATTTTTAAACTATTTTGTCTTCGCCATTCTTCTGAATTCTGTGGGAACAGTCATTCTACAGGTACAGCAGAATTTTGGGATTTCAAAATCGTCGGCCAGTGTTTTGGAAGGCTTCAAAGATCTTCCGATTGCCATATGTTCTTTCATTCTGGCTTCATTTCTTCCGAAGATAGGAATCAAAAAATCAATGTTGACTGCTTTATTGCTGGTAAGCTGTATGTGTTTTGTAATGCCGTTTACCAATACCTTCTGGGTATTCAAGTTATTATTTGCCACAGTAGGGGTTTCTTTTGCATTGATCAAAATATCGGTTTTTACTTCTATCGGACTGGTGACGGAAACAGATAAAGAGCATTCCAGTTTTATGGGATTTCTGGAAGGATTCTTCATGATCGGAGTATTAGCGGGAAATGTTTTATTCAGCTTATATATGGATGATCATAATCCGAAATCTACAGAATGGCTGAGTGTGTATTGGGTACTGGGAGGACTTTCAACATTATCTTTTTTATTCTTATTCTTTTCAAAACTGAATGAGCAGGAAGCTAAAAGCGATAAAACAGATTTATTGGGAGATTTGAAAAACAGTGTAAGCTTATTCAGTTATAAAAAGGTTTTGTGCTTCTTATTGTGTGCATTCCTTTTTGTACTGGTGGAACAAAGTTTTCAGACATGGACACCCACATTTTATAAAGAAATATTAAAAGTACCTACCTCTATGAGTATCCAGGCGGGAGCGGTTTTAGCAGGAGCTTTTGCGTTAGGAAGATTTTTATCGGGATTCTTCTCCAAAAAATTCAGCTGGATTTATGTAGTTGCTTTCTGTGTGATAGGTTTTGCCATCAGTTTATTGCTGGTTTTGCCTTTGACTCATGATATTCATATTGATACGAATACAAACTGGATGAATGCGCCTTTGGTTGTTTATTTATTTCCTTTGATGGGAGGTTTGCTGGCACCGATTTATCCGAGTATCAATTCTGTAATTCTGGCATCAATCCCGAAATATCTGCACAGTGCGATGTCAGGGTTGATTGTTGTGTTCTCAGCAATCGGAGGAACTATCGGTTCTATCATTACCGGTTTTGTGTTTCAGGAATTCAGCGGTCAGCAGGCATTTTACCTTTCCCTGATTCCGCTTTCATTACTGATCACTTCGGCAGTGTTCATGAATAAATTAAAAATTAATCCTAAAAAATAACAATGAGTAATCAGCTTTATATAAACGAAATTCAAAGTCTGTTTGATAATGTACAGAGATCTGAAATTTTTGAAGATCAGAAAATGATGACGGATGCAGTTCCTCTTTTCCCCATTGCAAAGATCAATGAGGATTATGAACAATCAAAAGATGCAGAAGGTTTTGATCTGAAGGATTTTGTGATGACTCATTTTGACTTTTTAGGAGCAAGAGTTTCTGTTCAGAGACAAGATCAGCTTCCCATTGGTGAGCATATTGAAAAACTATGGGATGAGTTAACCCGTACAGCGTATGAAGAAAAAGGAACGCTTTTAAAATTACCAAAACCCTATATTGTTCCGGGAGGTCGTTTCAATGAGTTTTTCTATTGGGACAGCTACTTTATTATGCTTGGATTGCAGGTTTCCGGAAGAGTAGAAATGATGGAAAATATTATTGAAAACTGTTCTTATCTGATCCAAAATGTAGGATTTGTTCCGAATGCGAGCAGAACTCATTTCCTGAGCAGATCGCAGCCTCCTTATTTTTCATTAATGCTTGATCTCCTTTTTGAAACAACGCATAATGAAGGAATTTATACACAATACCACGAAACCCTGGAAAAAGAATATGCTTTCTGGATGGATGGCGAAGAAGGGCTTGAAAACAATTCCAGCGTAAAAAGAGTAGTGAAAACAATAAACGGAGATATCCTGAACCGTTATTACGATGCAGAAAATGCACCACGTCCCGAAAGTTACCTGATCGATATTGAAGATCAGGAGACTGCTTCTGGAGACGAATTTTACAGAAATATAAGAAGTGCCTGTGAATCAGGCTGGGATTTTTCCAGCAGATGGTTTGCAGACGGAGAAAATATACAGACGATAGAAACGCTGAACCTGGCACAAGTTGATCTGAACTGCCTTTTGTGGCATTTGGAAATGACTTTGGCGAAATCTTCAGCACTTCAGAATCTGAGTGAAAAAGAAAATTATTTTTCAGAAAGAGCAGCAAGCCGAAGACAGATGATCAATAACTATTTCTGGGATGGAAATACTAACAATTATAAAGATTATCACACAAAAAAAAACACAAAAACACCGTCTGAACATATTGCTGCTCTTTACCCTTTATTTCTGGGTATTGCAAATCAGGAGCAGGCTGAGGCTGTTGCTAAAGCTGTTGCTGAAAAGTTTCTTTACCAGGGTGGTCTTGTTACCACAACTAAAAACTCGGGTCAGCAGTGGGATCTTCCCAATGCATGGGCTCCTTATCAATGGCTCGGCTTTAAAGCAATGAAAAATTATGGCTTTGATGAGCTGGCTGAAAAAATTAAAAACAACTGGTGTTCCAATGTAGAAAGGGTCTACAAAAATACCGGGAAACTGATGGAAAAATACAATGCATTAGACACAGAAACAATAGCAGGCGGCGGGGAATACCCCAATCAGGACGGATTCGGTTGGACCAATGGAGTGTATTTACAATTACAACAAAACTGAACTAACAATAAAAGAATATGGCTATGAAAAAAAAATCAATCTTTTTAATCGCCGCAACAGCTACGTTATATTTTAATAATGCTTATGCCCAGGAAACACCGCAGGATTCTGCAAAAGTTTCCTCCATCGATCAGATTGTCATTACAGGAAACTCAAATCCGAAGAAAAAAATAGAATCCAGTACAGCGATTTCCACATTTAGCTCCAAAGAAATCCAGAAACAAAACCCGATCAGTGCTGCGGCTTTATTACAGCGAGTTCCGGGATTTGCGGTGGAAACTTCAGGAGGAGAAGTGGGAAACAACCTTTTCGCAAGAGGGATTCCTTCTGCAGGAGCTTATGAATTTGTACAGGTACAGGAAGATGGTCTTCCCGTTTTTGAAGATGGAGCGCTTCAGTTTGCCAATGCAGATAATTTTTTCCGTGTAGACAATTCTGTCAACCGTATGGAAGCGTTGAGAGGAGGTTCAGGTTCTATTTTTGCAACGAATTCTCCCGGAGGGTTGATCAACTTTATTACCAGAGAAGGAACCAATGATTTCAGAGGTACGGCGAAACTTGAAACAAGTACCTACGGATTGATGCGTACCGATGTGAATGTAGGAGGTGCTTTGGTTCAGGATAAATTGTTTTTCAATGTCGGTGGTTTTTACAGAACAGATGACGGGATCAGAAAGACGGGTTTTAAAGCCAATAACGGCGGGCAGATCAGAATGAATCTGAAATATGTCTTTGATAAAGGCTATGTAAAAGTATATTACAAAAAACTGGATGACAGAAATACATTCTTCCTTCCGATTCCTTTAATCCAGAACGGAAATAAACTGAAAGGATTCCAGGGATTTGATCCTAATTACGGAACGTACAGTTACAGAGCCATCAGTCAGCTGAATATTCCACAGGCCGGAGGTGGTTTTTTCAACAGAAACCTTGAAGACGGGATCCATCCGAAAGTAGATGCAGTGGGTGCTGAGTTTAAGTATGATCTTGGAAATAATTTCACGGTTTTAAACAAAACCAGATACACCAATATCAATATGAACTATACAGGAATTTTTCCTGCAGGCGGACCGCAGACGGCAGCCGATTTTGCTAAGAGTAACGGAATTACCGGAAACAACTATCAGTACTCATTGGTAAGCAATGGAAGAATGGTTGATCCTCAATATGTACAAAAGCTTGGCTTCTGGGCAATTGATAAGCAGATGAATAACTTTGTCAACGATTTACAGTTCAACTATAAATTTGATAAAGGAAATGTAACCGCAGGTTTTTATAAATCCAACTGGAAATCACACCAATACTGGAACTGGAGTAATATTCTGACTACAGCAACGGACAGACCTGAATTACTGAATCTGGTAGATACTTCTTTAAGTCCTTCAGATATTGGATATTCCAAAACATATAACGGGGTTACCAATATGACATTTTTGCAGAGAGATACCCAGACTCAGGGAAGTTTGAATGATCTGTATGTAAACCTGGATTATAATATTACCGATGCTTTAAGTGTAAATGGTGGTCTTCGTTACAGCCACGATTATTACAAAGGAAATTTTGCCAATACAACAAGTGCGAATTTAAATAATTCAGGGTTAACCACGGATGGAACTCATGGTTTCAACACAACAACCGCTGATGACAATATGAGTGTATTGGGAAATAAATATACCTACTGGAACTATAATGTGGATAAAGTTTCTTTTACATTAGCTGCCAATTATAAAATCAACAGAGAAAATGCAGTGTACGCCCGTTTCTCCAATGGTTTCAGATCTCCTAATGAAGAAGCTTACTACAATTATTTCTCCAATCCAACCCCTGATAAACCTTTAAAATCAGTGACCACAAACCAATTGGAGGTTGGATATAAATATTACTCGCGTACTTTTGATGTAGCAGTGATTCCGTTCTATTCTACCTTGAAGAACCTGTCATTTACGGATGTTTTCTCTGATGGAAAATCTGAAAATACCTTTGCCAATACACAGAACTATGGAGTTGAAGTGGAAGGTTTCGCCCGTTTATTCAATAATATTGTAGAAGTAACATTCAACGGAACCATCCAGAGTCCAAAATATAAAAACCTTGAGGCAGGAAGTGTTCTTGAAGGAAATGTAGTAAGAAGGATGCCTAAATTTTTCTTTAATATTTCACCGGCTGTGAATATTACCAAATCATGGAGAGCCTATGTAAGTATGAATTATTATGGAAAACGCTTCCAGGATGAGAAGAATGTACAGACGTTGCCTTCTTTCACAGAATTTGGAGCGGGAATGTCTTACCAGTTAGGAAGAATACGTTTTGCAGTGGATGGAACCAATATCTTTAACACCATCGGAATTACAGAAGGAGATCCAAGAGCAGGATCGCCCAATGGAGACGGAATCATCATGGCCAGACCTATCATGGGAGCTGCTGCCAGAGCATCAATCACATTGGATTTCTAAATTCTATTTCTTTATAACAGCAAAACCGTCAGAATTTTCTGACGGTTTTGTATTTTTTATCATTACTGTCCGATAAAAAGTCTAAATACATTGGAAATATCAATATTTATGGCAGGGATTAACAGATCGCTCTTACGGAGCTCCGTAGGAGCGACCTGTTAATTTAATTACGGTTAAAATTTACCCAACAAGAATGGTTTTAATATAAAGCATCAGATATAAATTTGATTCAAGAGATTTATATGACGCTCAAGCTCTCTTACTTCAAAAATGGATTATACTGTTTCTCAAAACCAATCGATGTAGGATTTCCATGTCCTGAGAAAACCTGGGTGTCATTATCTAAAATAAAAAGTTTCGATTTAATTCCTTCAATCAGCTGATCATAATTTCCTTTATATAAATCTGTTCTTCCGATACTGCCTTCAAAAAGAACATCACCGGAGATCATGAATTTTTGTGCTTCGTTATGATAGACTACACTTCCCGGAGAATGTCCCGGAACATGATATATTTTGAACTTTTCTCCATCCAGATCAAGCTCATCGCCTTCCTTACTATATTCTACATCCACTTTTACAGGGTTGATCTGCATTCCGAATCTCATCCCGCTTGCCTGCAGCATATCCAGTACTTCCTGATCTTCCTGATGCATATGTACTGGCACTTTGAATTTGTCAAAAGCCCACTGAAGTCCCAAAACATGATCAATATGAGCATGGGTTAAAAGAATTTTCTGAATCTTCAGCTCTTTTTCAGTAATGAAATTATCTATAGCCTGAGTTTCCTGAGTATTCATGTTTCCCGGATCGATTAACCAGGCATTTTTATTTTCGTTATAGACGATGTAAGTATTTTCGCTCGCAAAGTTGAATACGAAACCTTGAATCTGAAGCATATGTGAATATTTTTTTATTCAAAAATACGATATTATTAAGAAAATGGCTATTTTTCGTTATCTTCGTCATAATGAAAACTTTGCGAATACTCTTACTTTCTTTGGGCGGACTGGTTTTTGGACAAAATATCCAAAGTATTCAGCTGTTCAACCCTCAGACCAATGATGAGACCCCTGTCATTAAAATTGGTGAACAATTGGTTTTAGGCTTTGATGATCTTACCAACGGCAGTCAGATCTACAGGTATACCTTCAAACATTACGACAGAAATTGGAATGAAGATAATCTGTTTTTTACAGAATTTGCTACCGGAAGTATGAATGCTCTTCTGGATCAGTTCCAGTATTCTTTCAATACATTACAGGCTTATACCCACTATAAACTTGTTTTCCCGAATGATAAAATCCAGCTGAAAGTCTCAGGGAATTATGAACTGATTGTCTACAAAGATTCGGCAGACCAGCCTCTGTTCAAAAAACGATTTTATCTGGTGGAAGATGTAACATCCGTGGGCTTAAATATTTCAAGATTTGCAGATGCAAAAAATCCCAATGCTAATCAGAGGGTAGAAGTGAATGTTTCTCCGAAAGGCGGAGATATTTCTTCCAATGTTAATTCAATCACGATGAATGTGATGCAGAATAACAACCCGAATATGGTGATTTCCAATCTTAAACCGAGCAGTGTTTTAGGAAATCAGGTATTGTTTCAGCAGATGAATCTTGTTTTTCCGGGAGATAATGAGTTTTATTATTTCGATAATAAAAATATGAATATGGCCGCAGATATGGTGCGTGCTGCTGAAATAAAAGATGATGTTAACCAGACTTATCTTCATCCGGTATGGGCGTTTCCTTTAAATTATCAGTATCAGCCGGATGTGAATGGAGCCTGGTACTACAGAAGAAACGACTTGGGAAGAGAGAGAGACGCAGAAAGAGAAGCTGACTACTCATGGGTTCACTTCTATCTGGATTCCGATCCTGTGGATAAAGAAATTTATGTACTGGGAGGATTTAATAATTTTAAACCCAGCAAGGAAAATCAAATGCAGTATGACGCATCTACCAAACAGTATGTCGCGAAAATATTCCTGAAACAAGGTTTTTATAACTATGTATTGGCAACAAAAGAAGGAAACGGTTCTCTGAACTTTGGAGAAATAAACGGTAATTTCTGGCAGACAGAAAATCTCTATCAGGCTTTTCTTTATTATGCACCTTTCGGAAGAAATTATGATGGTTTGATGGGTTATGGGGAATTCAGAACACCAATTGCCAACAAGAGGTAGGTAGTAATACGACAAAAATATCATATAAAATGGGACTGTCTGTTAAGATGGTTCCTTTTTTTTGATTCTATTGAACAGAATTTATCCTCCAGACCGTAGATTAGGATTAATTTTTTACATTATAATGCACTGCATAGTGAAAAATAATAATTCACAAAAAATTGATTTCAGTTAAATTTTTTAACATAAAATTCATATTGCAGAAAAATTATATTTAAATAATTTTCTTTGTTTTAAAATCATCATTGTGTTTTATTTACTGATTTATAATATCAATTGAATTTTATTCATCGATAGTGTTGTTTTATTGTGAAAAGTTTATAAATTCGTCACCACAATCAACCATTATTAATATGAAAACGAAATTTATCTTAGTAGCAAGCGTTGCTGCATGCTCTTTTGTCTTTGGGCAAAACACACCATCAAAATTAGTTCCGGGAAAAAGCGGATTACATGCTGAATTTATGAGATTTGAAAAAAATGCACCTTCCTATCAGGGAGCCCCTGTTTTATTTGACGAAGCTTCTCAGAGACTTTCTCCGGGGCAGGCTCGTAAACTAGGGTTAGAAAAAGATGCATTAGGCTTCGAAACTCAAAGATTTCAACAGACCGTTAATGATATTCCTGTAGAATACGGAATGATGGCGGTACAGACAAAAGACGGTAAAATTGTAGGACAATCAGGAAAATGGGTTATTAAAATTCCGAAAGGTCTTGACAAAACGGCCAGCCTTGCTGAAAATGCTGCTTTACAGAGCGCTTTGTCATTTGTAGGAGCAGAATCCTATAAATGGAAAAATAAAGAAGAAGAAGATTTTCTTAAAAAAGAAACCGGTGATCCCAATGCAAGCTATGCTCCAAAAGGTGAATTGGTTTATTATTCAAATCCTGATGATGACAAGCTGAATGATTTAAGGCTAGCCTATAAATTCGATATCTATGCAGAAAAACCATTAAGCAGACAATATGTTTTTGTAGATGCTAAAAATGGAAAAGTGCTGGGAGTAGATGCCATTATTCACGAAGTAAACACACCGGGAACAGCCGTTACAGGATATAGCGGAACCCGCAGCATCACTACAGACTCTTATAACGGAAGCTACAGATTAAGAGAAACAGGAAGAAACGGAGGAACTTCAGTAGAAACCTATAACCTGAAAAAAGGAACAAGCTATGCTTCTGCGGTAGACTTTACCGATACGGACAACAACTGGAATAATGTTAATACCAATAAAGATCAATACGCTACAGATGCCCATTGGGGAGCAGAAATGACAGTGGATTACTTCTATACAAAATACGGACGTAAGAGTATTGATAATAACAATTTCGCTATTAAATCCTATGTTCACTATTCTACCAACTATTTCAATGCATTTTGGGATGGTTCAAGAATGACTTATGGGGATGGAAGTTCTACCACAAACGGTGGAAAACCTTTAACAGCTATAGATGTATGCGGCCACGAAATTACACACGGGCTAACTTCTAAAACAGCTAATCTTGCTTATCAGAGAGAGTCCGGAGCATTAAATGAAGGCTTCTCAGATATCTTTGGAAATACCATTGAACGTTGGGCAAGACCTACTCAGGCAAGCTGGACATTGGGAGAAGATTTCAACTACGTGATCAGAAATATGGCGAATCCGAATGCATACAGCCAGCCGGATACCTATATGGGAACTTACTGGAAAACTACCACAACTTCAGGTTGCGTTACTCCAAGCCAGTCTAATGATTATTGCGGGGTTCATACCAATTCAGGTGTCCTTAACTTCTGGTATTACCTGTTAGTAACAGGAGGATCAGGTACGAATGACAAGGGCTTTGCTTATAATGTTTCTGGCATTGGACTGGATAAAGCCGGAGCGATTGCTTACAGAACATTAACGACTTATCTTACTTCTTCTTCTACCTATGCAAATGCAAGAACTTATTCTCTTCAGGCAGCAGCAGATTTGTATGGAGCAGGCAGTAATGAAGTAACTCAGGTTACCAACGCATGGAATGCTGTAGGTGTAGGAGGAGGAACTTCTCCTGCAGGAAAAATGGCAACCGCAGATACGGCGCTGTACACTATAAGCCCGAATCCTGCAACAGACAGATTTACCATCAACTTTGAAGGAAAATCAGGAAAAGGAATTGTAGAACTGGTAAGCCTTACCGGTAAAAAAGAAATATCAGAAAAAGTTGAAATTACTGATGGGGTAAATAAACTGAACATTCAGCTTCCTTCTAATATTCTTCCGGGAGTATATATTGTACTGGTAAACGGAGAGAAAGCAGGAAACCTGATTAAAAAATAACCAAATCAAATCTTTAATATATTCAATGAAAAGGCCGCAAGTTAATTCTTGCGGCCTTTTGTATATTTTGAGTAAAAAAATTATACTAAATAGAAATCATTCAGTTTTTCTTCACAAAGTGTTTTTACCACTTCAATCCATCGGTCTTCATCATTCAGACACGGGATATAATGGAAATTTTCACCGCCGCCATGCATGAACTGCTCTTTCCCTTCTACAGAAATTTCTTCCAGGGTCTCAAGACAGTCAGAAACGAAAGCCGGACATACAATTGCCAGGTTTTTGATCCCTTTTTTACCAATTGTTTCCAATGTTTCGTCGGTATATGGCTCAATCCATTTATCTTTTCCTAATCTTGACTGGAAAGAAACAATCGTTTTTTCTTTAGGTAAATTCAATTTATCAATAACAAGCTGCGTTGTTTTATAACATTGGTGACGGTAGCAGAACTGATGACTTGGATTATCATCTCTGGAACAACAGTCGTTAAGGTTACAGGTCTTCGTAGGATCTGTCTTGTAAATATGCCTTTCCGGAACACCATGGTAAGAGAACTGCAATGCATCGAAATTTTCAGGAAGCTTCTCTTTAATACTTTCCGCAAGACAGTTGATATAAATATCTCTGTTATAGAAAGGCTGAATATAATTAATTTTTATACCGGGAAACTTCTTTTTTCTTACCTCTTCGGCCTTTTCAATAACCGTTTCCGTGGTGCTCATCGCATATTGAGGATATAGTGGAAAAAGAACAATCTCAGTGATTCCCTGATCAACCAGTTTCTGAATTCCGGTTTCAATACTCGGCTCAGCATACCTCATTCCGATTTCCACAGGAACATCTACTACTTTCTGAAGCTTTTTCTGAATTTGTTCAGTAATAACGATCAGTGGAGAACCTTTATCGGTCCAGACTGTTTTATAGGCTTCAGCAGATTTTGCAGGTCTGGTTTTCAGAATGATTCCCTGTACAAGCAGTGCACGAAAGATCCAACGGTAATCAATCACCCTTTCATCCATTAGAAATTCATCAAGATATTCCTTTACGTCGTTTACAGCTGTTGATCTCGGTGATCCGAGGTTGACTAGTAAAATTCCTTTCTTATTCAATATTCTAAATTTTAATTATGAAACAGAGGTTCTAAAATCTGTTACTAATTTTGATACTTTGGCAAAGGTATTACTTTCAAGTAAGCCATTGCTTTCAAATTTGCCTTTTATCCCTTTTATTAATACCTGATGTTTATCATCTGCTGCGGCTCCGAGAGTTTTTAAGATCATTAACAACTCTTCGTGTCCTTTTTCTCCGCTGGCAGAAGCCGTGATCACAGCAACAGGTTTTTCCGAAAATACCGTTGTGGAAACACACCATTCTAACAGATTTTTTAATCTCCCCGGGATACTGAAAATATATTCCGGTGTGGAAAATATAACACCTGCTGAGTTTTTAATATCCTCTCTGATCTTCAGAACCTCTTCAGGAGTATGATCATCCGTTAATGCGGTGTCAAAATGGGGAAGGAAAGATAAATCAGCATATATCTGAAAGTCTGTATTGTCCATATTTTCCAGCACCTGTTCCATCAGTTTCTGATTGCTGGAATTTGCCGAAGCACTTCCAATAATCACTACAATTTTTTTTCCGAGAGGCATTTCGGCAGTTTTATCCGTTTACAGCTTCCACTCTTTCTACCAAGTCCGGAACGAATTGTTTTAAGATATTTTCAATTCCGTTTTTCAAAGTAGCAGTAGAGCTTGGGCAGCCGGAGCATGCACCCTGTAGAAGCATTTTTGCTGTTTTATTTTCCTGATCGTATTCCATCAGAGAAATTTTTCCACCATCATTTTCTACGGCAGGAGCTACATATTCATTTAAAATGTCAGAAATTTTCTGCTCATCCTCTGTATAATCTCTGTTGATAATTTTCTCCACAGGATTTTCATGTTTCTGAGGTTCGATTTTTGAAATTTCACCTCCGTTCTGAAGATATTCGGCAATAAGGGCACGAACAGTCATCATCACCTGGTGCCATTCTACAGAATTATCTCTCGTAACAGCTACAAAGTTGTCTGAAATGAAAACTTCCGTTGCAAAATCAAACTCTTTAAAAATAGCCTGTGCCAAAGGAACTTCTTCAGCCGCTTCTTTCGATTTTACTTCCACAAAACCATCCATCAGCAGTTTGCTTGAAACAAACTTCATTACGTTGGGATTCGGAGTCATTTCAGCATAAATCTGATACATTTCTTTTTTCTTCTGAAGATAAATTCTCGGGTTGGCCAGTAATTCATCCTCAATTACATTTTTCAGACTTTCAGCTACATGTTCCCATTCTATGGTATCCTGTTTTGCTACAGCTACAAAATTAGCGGTAATGAAAACTCTTTCCACAAACGGATAATTGAAAAGTTCCTGTGCCAGAGGAATTTCTGAAATATCTGAATTTCTGTCCAGTTCCAAAGACCCGGGGATGAGATTGTAATCTGCTACAAATTTCATCACTTTTGGGTTTTCAGTTGGTTCTATAAGTATGGTACGCATTTTTTCGTTAAATTTGAGATACAAAAATACGCATTAGAAGTTAGAAGCTGAAAATTGAGAGTTAGATTTTTGCTATCACTGTAATTTAGAAGTTAGATATCAGAAATGTTAGTATATTTTAATTCCCAATTGGGCACATTTTCACATTTCAAATTAATATTATGGCACTAATAAAACAGCTTTTAGGAAAAGCACCACAGATCGGAGAGAATACTTTTTTAGCAGAAACGGCAACTATTATTGGCGATGTTACAATGGGAAAAGACTGCAGTGTCTGGTATAATGCAGTGATCAGAGGTGATGTTCACTATATCAAGATGGGTGACAAGGTGAATGTTCAGGATAATGCAATGCTGCACTGTACGTATCAGAAATATCCTTTGAATATCGGGAACAATGTTTCCATCGGACATAACGCGATTGTTCATGGATGTACTATTAAAGATAATGTACTGATCGGAATGGGAGCTATTGTGATGGATGATTGTCTGGTAGAAGAAAACTCCATTGTAGGAGCTGGTTCTGTAGTGACTCAGGGAACTCACATTAAATCCGGAGAAGTCTGGGGAGGAGTTCCTGCAAGAAAAATCAAAGATATCAATGCCCAGTTGCTGGAAGGAGAAGTGAACAGAATTGCAGATAACTATGTGAAATATTCATCATGGTATAAGGAGAATGTGAAGGATCATCAATTTTAGGATGCCAGGTGAATAGTGAATCGTCAATTCGCCGCGCTTGTCAGTTTTTTGGGATTGAAAAACTTCACCATCCACTTGCGGAGCAAAATTCACCATTGATCTGTTTAAAAATAAATATAAAAGCTCTGTTCTGAAACAGAGCTTTTTCGATTTGATATAGAACCTTTGCTTTATTGTTAATTATTGTCCGGCGTGATAAGTCTGATCTTACCATTGATACATTTGAGTGATGTAGGTGGCTCGATCATCATACAGTCAGACGTAATATTATACTTTTCATTAAAAGCTTTCACTTTATCCGTATACTCATTCACTCTTTGTAGGAAAGCTTCTTCTTTTTTCTTAGGATAGGCAATGTATTGCTGAGGTCCGCCACAGGCTTTTGATCCCATGGGAGCAAATGCCCATTCGCTGGCATCCGTACATTTTTCTCCTGATACTTCAGATTCAATAGAAGCTTTTAATCTATCCAGCTGTGCCTGTTCATATTTCTGACTGTCTTCGTCAGCAGGTCTGTCTGCAATATCAACAGGAAGATTGGTATTGGCATTCTTTGATGTATTACACGAAACTAAAGTTAATGTAGTACACAATACTATTGCCGGGATATGAAAGAATAATTTTTTCACAATAAACTTTTTTCTTTTTAAGAATTTTCAAAACTTATGCCAAGGTAAGAAATTCAAATTCATTTCCGTATTTTTGACGAAGATGAATAATCATTTTTTTGACTTAATAGAATATACGAACAGAAGTGTTTTTTTAACGGGGAAAGCCGGAACAGGAAAGACAACATTTCTTAATGATTTTGTAAGGCGTACCAAGAAAAAGCATATTGTAGTGGCTCCCACGGGAATTGCTGCCATTAATGCTGGAGGAGTAACCATCCATTCCATGTTTGGGCTGCCGTTGAGAACCTTTCTTCCTACTACAGAAAGGATAGATACCAGTTTGGCCAATAATATTGCCGATCTGATGCCTCATTTCAAATACCGTAAAGATAAACTCAAACTTCTGAGAGAGGTCGAGATCATTATTATCGATGAGGTTTCAATGCTGAGGGCTGATGTTCTGGATATGATGGATTTCTCTTTGAGATTCATCAGAAGGAATAATCAGAGATTCGGAGGGGTACAGATGCTTTTTATCGGAGATTTGTATCAACTTCCTCCGGTGGTAAGAGATGAACATATCCTCAAAATGTATTACAACTCACCTTTCTTTTTTGACAGCCATGCCATTAAAGAAATTCCAATCGTCACCATTGAGCTGACAAAGGTATACAGACAATCTGACGAAGAGTTTCTGGAAATTCTGAATGCGATCCGTGACGGCGATGTGGATAATATAGATTTTAATCATCTCAATGAAAGATATGATCCTGACTTTGATATGGGAAAAGAATCTTATGTATATCTGTGTTCTCACAACAAAATGGCAGACGAGATCAATCAGGAAAAATTAGCTGAAATAAAAGTAGATCCTCAGATTTATGAAGCTAAACTGGTAGGAGACTTTAAAGAAAATCAATTTCCAAATGACCAGTTTTTAGAACTGAAAATTGGAGCTCAGATCATGTTTATCCGAAATGATATTTCCGGAGAAAAGAAATATTTTAACGGAAAACTGGGTGAGATTATCGGGTTGGATGAAAATGAAATCCGTGTTGTTCTGGATGAGAGTGAAAGAGAAATTGTTGTCAAAAGAGAAACCTGGGAACAGAAAAAATATTTCCTTGACACGGATAAAAATATCAAAGAGGAAGTGTTGGGAAGTTTCGAGCAGTTTCCCATCAAATTAGCATGGGCGGTTACGATTCACAAAAGCCAGGGATTAACGTTTGATAAAGTGATTATTGATGCCGGGAAAAGTTTTACTGCCGGTCAGGTGTATGTGGCCTTATCCCGCTGCAGAACTCTGGAGGGCATTGTTTTAAAATCAAAAATTACTCCCGAAGTTATTTTCAAAGATAACAGGATTCTGCATTTCCACACCGATACGATTGCCAATGATCATGTGGAGGCGATTCTGAATCAGGAAAAATATGATTACAGCATCAGAAAAGTATTGCGAACATTAGACTGTACATGGTTTTTGAAAGAAGTGGAGGAGTGGAATAACCTTTCCATTGTCACCAAGAATATAGACCACGTTAAAACCAAACAGCTTTATCTTCAGTTGAAACATGAAGCGGTTAATCTGGGGAAAATTTTTGAAAAATTAGAACGAATCATTTTCCAGAAAGTCAATAATTTTATTGAACAGAAAGAAGAATGGTCCGAAATTGAAAGCAAATCAAAAGGTGCGGTTAATTTCTTTTTTACAGAAACCAGAAATAAAATATTCGATCCTTTGAAAGAATTTTATGCTGAGATAAAAGGTGCAAAAGGATTGAAACAATACAACGAAGAATTTAAAAGCTGGCTGGAAGACATTGAAGAATATCTGAACAGCCTGAGAGAGATACATCTTCTTGAAAAGAAACTTTTAGATGAAAAGAATGATAAGGAAATCAATCTGAAAATTGCTAAAGTTCCGTCCCAGGTTTTAACCTTCCAGCTGTTTGAACAGGGAAAAACGATCGGAGAAATTGCCTTGGAAAGAGGGCTGGTGAAAGAAACTGTTATTGGGCATCTTGCCAAATTTGCCGAACAGGGATTGCTGGACATCGCCAGAGTCATTACTTCGGATAAAATCAAAGCTTTTGAAGATGAATTCTATAAAAATCCACACGAAACTTTAACCGAGTGGAAGAATGCACTGCCCAATCATTTTGAATTTAACGAAATCAGGATTTTAATTAACCACTATAATTATAAAAAAGAAAAGAACTCGTAGGAGTTCTTTTTTTATGGAGTTCTAAAAGAATTAAGGATACATCGCATTGATGGTATTGATATCTCCGGTGGTAAATCCGGTTCTGGTATAAGTAAAATTGCTGTTGTCAGCTCTGGTAATCGTAGGCAGTCCGTTTCTGGAATATGAGGTCGGCCAGTACATCATCACCGAATTAATATTAAACGGGCCTATATCGGTTCCGGAATTATAGATATTGAAATTATAAGACTGTCCGCTTTGAATATTATTCCACAGAATTTTTACGTATTGATCTCTGTCTTTACGCGTATGCTCATGATAAAGTCCTACCGTGTGCCCCATTTCATGAATAACTGATCCTACAGAAATATACTGATCCAAAGAAATGGTTTGTTTTCCACCCTGATATCCGATGTGAGCCCAGCCATCAGATCCTGATGAGCTTCCGAAAATAAATTCCACATAATTAGACTGGTTGGTGCGGTAGATCCATTGTGTATTGGTTTTGTTATTGTACTCGCTGATGGCAGAATTGATTTTATTAACATTGATGGAACCCATATTGCTGGCAATAGTATAATAAATTTTACCATTCGGCCACCTTGAATAGCTGGCACCGCCTTTATTAACTTCATTACCTTCTGATAATTGTTTATCGGTAAGAACAATATCGCCCTGGAAAAAATTCATTCCGTTTTTTCTTTCATAGGTAATTTCCTGGCCGTTCAATTGTCCTTTTTTTACATTCTCTGCGTTGAATGCATTGGTTTGAGCTTCAGAAGTAATTTCCTCATTGTTTTTACTACATGATGAAAATGTGGCAGCAATAAGAAAACTCATAAAGACAGTTTTTCCTGTCAGCATCTGCTTATAAAACAGGCTGTTTGTTTTTTTGATCATATTAATATTTTTAAAATTTGGTATACGAATATAATAAATATATCTCTTTTTATTGAATTATTTTTGTTAAAATGTGCTTATTCGTATTGTTTATTTTAAAATCACTTAAATGAAAGCCCGTAAAATAAAAAAGGTTCTGAAAATGTTCAAAACCCTTTTATTTTTATTCGTTTAGCATATCTTGATTGACTCTGTAGCCAACGATTTTTATGTCTCCTTCTTTATTCTTCTCTAAAGTAAAAGATTCTTCTGTTTTCTTAGTCCCTCTTTTTACATTGTACATAAAGAAGTATTGACTCCGTGCATTACTTCCCTTCACAACCATTGTTTCCCATTTGGCAAGATTATATTCTTCAACGGGACCAATTGCATTGACTGTATTCATAAGTTTTACAAGTTTTTCTTTATCAGTCACCTTAAAAAACTTCTCACCAAATAACTTATAAATATCATCCGGATTTTTTCCGTATCGAAGTTCCCAATAAAATTTTATGGGAATTTTTTCACCATCTGTTTTGTCAGACTCTCTGTCTTTATAAAATTGATTGTAAGAACAGCTTATTAAAAGGAATGATAAAAGGAGCAAATAAATATTTTTCATTTAAATTTTAGTGTCTAAGATTAATTTTCTTCGGTTGTTATCATAAATAGTAGCATGATAACTTTCGTCTCTGAATTCAGTTTCTGTATTTTCTATTTCATTAAATAAGTTTTTGTCTGTACGGGAAAATTCAACAATTTCAAAATACTTTTCATCAATATAGTTGAAGTCTACCAGCTTTAGATAGTCATTAATAGAGTTTTTATCAATCATAATTTTTCCACCACCAAACTGATGTCTGTTGTGACCATTTTTCTTAACGCCGGACACCCAATATTCTTCTCCCGTTTCTATATCAAAATGATTAGCATTGATTCCTGGCCTTTTGAGTTTTTTGAGTGCCTTGTTATCGAAATAAACAGTTTGCCCTGATTTTGAGAATTCTACAAAACCAATCCATGCAGGTCCGTGATGACCATAGGATTTGTTTTCGATATACATTATTTTTCTTTTCATGTCATGTAATGATGTTGCAATTTACCCAAATATTATATATAAAATAAAGCTAAAAAAAATTTTTATTCCAATAGTTTTTCCCTGAACTGATCAATTGTTTTTATTAATTACAAAAAGTAACTAATGCAGTTTTTATGTTTTAAATTTGCCTTGTTTTTCAGATTAAAGAAAAATTAACATCATAACATGAAAAATTTTGAAATTTCTGTTTTAGATCTTGCCCCGGTAAAGCAAGGTAAAAGCATTCATGATACTTTTCAGGACAGCTTATCACTAGCTAATCACGCTGAAAATTTAAATTATAAAAGATTCTGGCTGGCGGAACACCACAATATGGAAAGTATTGCCAGTTCAGCAACCTCTGTTTTAATTGGTTTCATTGCCAATGGAACGAAAACAATCAGAGTAGGTTCAGGAGGAATTATGCTTCCTAACCACAGTTCTCTGATCATTGCAGAACAGTTCGGAACACTGGAATCTCTGTTTCCCGGAAGAATTGATCTTGGGTTAGGAAGAGCTCCCGGAACAGATGGCTTAACGGCGCAGGCTTTAGGAAGAAATCCTGCCATCATCAATGAACAGTTTCCAAGACAGATTCTCGAACTTCAAAGGTATTTCTCCAAAGAAAATTCAGAGGCGATGGTGCGTGCAATTCCCGGAGAAGGGCTGGATATTCCGCTTTATATTCTGGGATCCAGTACAGACAGTGCATGGCTGGCTGCAGAACTAGGTTTGCCGTATGCTTTTGCGGGACATTTCGCACCTGAGCAGATGGAAATGGCTTTTAAAATATACAGAGAACATTTTGAACCGTCAAAATATCTGGATAAACCATATATTATTGCCTGTGTTAATGGGGTAGCGGCAGAAACTTCTGAGGAAGCTCATAAAATTTCCACCACTTTATTCCAGGCATTCATCAATATTGTAAGAAACGACAGAAAACCTTTTGCTCCACCGGTGGATGATATGGATGACATCTGGTCGCCAATGGAAAAATCTATGGTATTGCAGAAACTGAGATATACTTTTATCGGAGATCAGGCCGAAATTCAGGAAAAGCTTAAAGATTTCCAGGAAAGGTTCCAGGTAGATGAGCTGATGATCAATTCACATATCTACGACCATCAGAAAAGATTGAGATCTTACGAGATTTTCAGAGCGGCTGCAGACTCTTTATCCAAAGCGTAATAAACCATTCATAATTAATTGGCAGATGCTTATTTTTATGAGTATCTTTGCACAAATAAAAAGTAAAATGTCAGATATTAAATTAAATACTATTCCAGAGGCTATCGAAGACCTTAGAAATGGTAAAATAATCATAGTAGTAGATGATGAAGACAGAGAAAATGAAGGTGATTTTCTTTGCGCGGCAGAACTGACAACGCCGGAAATTATCAATTTTATGGCTCTTCACGGAAGAGGGCTGATCTGTATGCCGCTTCCTGAAAAAAGATGTGATGAGCTTGGACTTGAAGTGATGGTAAGCAGAAGCAGCGATCCTAAGGAGACTGCTTTCACCGTATCGGTTGACCTTCTGGGTAACGGAACATCTACCGGAATTTCTGCAAGTGACAGAGCAAAAACAATTTTAGCATTGATGGATGAAAAATCCAAGCCTACAGATTTTATGAGACCTGGCCACATTTTCCCGCTTCGTGCAAGGAAAGGAGGTGTATTGAAAAGAGCCGGACATACTGAAGCAGCAATCGATCTTACGAATTTAGCAGGATTGAAAGAAGGAGGTGTGATCTGCGAGATCATGAATGAAGATGGTACAATGTCCCGTTTGCCTGAACTTCATGCTTTTGCCCAAAAACACGATATGAAGATCGTTTCTATCGAAGACCTGATCCATTATCAGCTTAAAAAAGGAAATCTTGTAGAGAGACTTGAAGAGAAAAAAGTAAAAACCCATTATGGTGATTTTGATTTTTATGCTTTCAGAGAAACTTCCAATGACCAGATCCACTTTGCATTGACAAAAGGAACGTGGACAGTAGATGAGCCTGTTTTGGTAAGAGTACAGTCTTCAGATTCTTATTTCGACGTATTGACAAGATTAAATAATGGGGAGAAACCTCTGTTGGAAAAAGTAACCAATATGGTTAATGAGGCTGGAAAAGGAGCTATTATTTTCATCAACAATGTTTCTAATTCTGAAAATACATTGAGAAAACTTCAGCAGTTCCTGAACTATCAGGACGGCCAGGAGCAGCATCCTACACTGGCGTACAACTACAGAGATTATGGAATCGGAACGCAAATCCTTAAGAATTTAGGAATCAACAAGTTTAAAGTAATCACTCAAAACCCTAATATCAAACCTCAGGTTGGAGGCTATGATGTAGAGGTTACGGAGATGGTACAACTATAAAAAATGAATGGTCAATAGTGAATTCTTTTCACATTAATTGACTGTTTATAATACAAAATTATAAGGTTTAGGATTTTTCTAAACCTTTTTTTATTTTTAGACCATGACTGAATCTTTAAAAAAACACATCCGGGGATATATTGAAATTTCAGACGAAAAGCTGGAGAAATACTGCAGTGCTTTCAGTTTAAGGAAAATAAAGAAAAAAGAATTCCTCTTAAAAGAAGGAGAGATTTGCGAATTTGAAGGGTTTGTAGTAAGCGGATGTTTTAAAGTTTTTCATACCCATCATAATGCAGCCGAACAGATATTGTATTTTGGAATCGAAAACTGGTGGATCTCCGATATTGATAGTTTTGTGAACCGTATTCCCTCTAAACTCAATATTCAGGCGCTTGAGGATAGTGAAATCCTTCTTATTCCCAAAAAAGACAAAGAAAAACTGTACGCTGAAATGCCGGAGATTGAAAGATTAATGAGGCTTAAATTTCAAAAATCAATTATTGCCCTACAGCGTAGAATTATTGATAATCTAAGCAAACCTTCAGATGAACGCTATGTTGAGTTTTTAAAAGATTATCCGCAGACAGCCAACCGTTTAACGAATATTCAGATTGCAGCATATCTGGGAGTAACTCCGGAATTTATAAGCAGAATCCGAAAGAAAATTGTCAGTAAAAGCTGATGACTGAAAAAATAAAAAGTCCCGAAAGTTTATTTGTACATGCTTTCGGGACTTTTCTATGTTTGATAATAGTCTATTTTAGCTTAATATAATTCCGTCAAAGTTTCGGAAGCCATTCAGAAAATCTTTTACCATCATTCTTTTTTTACCTTCCAGTTGAAGTTCAAGAGGGTAGTAGATCCCATCCTGAGTGTAAATTTTAAATTCATTTTTTGAAATATCAAGAGTTCCGGCTGGTTTTCCGTGGTCAACAAGTTCAAACTTACCCCCGAATATTTTTAGTCCTTTTTCTTCGTTGTCAATCTTTAAAGTAGTGAAAGCTGCAGGATAAGGAGACATTCCCAGGATAAACTGATGAATGGTTTTTGAAGGCTGTTCCCAATTGATCCTCGTATCTTCCTTGAAAATTTTATAAGCATTTTTAGGATGTTCTACATGGGGCTGAGGTTTCTCTTCAATAGCATTTTCAGCAAGACCATCCAATGTTTTAACCACAAGGCCTGAGCCCATTTCCATGAGTCTGTCATGAAGGCTTCCGGCATTTTCATCCGGTAAAATTTCCATTTCCTGCTGAAGAAGAATATTTCCTTCGTCAATTTTTTCATTAATAAAGAATGTAGTTGCTCCGGTTTTTTCTTCTCCGTTGATTACAGCATAATTGATGGGTGCAGCACCCCTGTAATCAGGAAGCAATGAAGCATGAAGATTGAAGGTTCCCATTTTAGGCATCTCAAAAAGCACTTTAGGCATCATTCTGAAGGCAACCACTACAAAAACATCAGCATCCAGTTTCCTAAGTTCTTCCAGGAATTCAGGGTTTCTCAACTTTTCCGGCTGAAAAACAGGAATATTATTTTCTTCTGCATAGATTTTTACCGGTGACTGGTGAATTTTCTGTCCGCGTCCGCTTGCCTTATCAGCAACAGTTACAACACCTACTACCTGATGGTGAGATTGGTGGATGGCCTCCAAAGAGGTTTTTGCAAACTCAGGAGTTCCTAAAAAAACGACTTTCAATGATTTCATACTGCAAAGATAAGTTTTTGAGCTGAGAGTCGGAAAATATCAGGGTTTGAAGGTAGGAGAGTTTTAGAGTATGAGCGTTTGAGAGTAGTGGATTTAGGCAGGTTGAGATCATAATGATGACATCATACTCTCTTTCTACCCAATGTTTACCATTACTAATTATCCATTATCTATTACCCATTACTCATTACTCATGATTAAGCGCATATGTTCTGAAGTTGAGCATTCTTACCTTTCCTGAATCCAAAAGGAAAATCAGATTCTCCAGTATATTTTCTTTGGAATGATAGCTGAGCTGGATAGACAGTTCTTCAATGGTAGCTGACTTTTTAGCTAATAAATTAATGATCTGTTGAGAAATATTCTTACCAAAGATAGACTGCTTATTTTTTTCGCAGACCGAACACTGGCCGCAGTTTTTTGAATTTTTTTCACCAAAATAGGCTAAAATTAGTTTCATTTTACAATAGTCGTTATTTTCTACGTAAAACTTCATCTCTTCCCATTTCTGGATTTTATTCCTCTGAATATGTTCAAATAATTTCCAGTAAGCGCTGTTCACAGCTCTTTCATCACGGGGTTTCAGGAATTTAATGCTGGCTAATGCCCCGTCGATATATTCGAGGTAATTCTTTTGCTGAAGCTCTTTCAGACGTTCTTTGATTAAAGGAACACTGATATTGATTTTGTTGCTGACCTGTTGTTCGCTGAACATCACTTTATGCGTAGTAATTCCTGATAGGGTACGGAAAAGGAGTTCTATGAAATGGCCATCTTTTTGTGGCAGCTGATCAATCTCATCAGCTTTAATAAAAAGTTCGAGCGAAGACAGACTCTTGTTATCATTGTAGTAGACAATTTCCTGGTTGTGCAGAAAATTGAGGACATTGTTGATCTTGGCCTTCGATAGTTTTGTAAAATTCTGTATACTGAGATGATTCAGTTGAAATGTCTTTTCCGGAAGTTCAAATTCAGCTACCTGAAAAATAGAGTAGAGATAACTAACGATTTTCAAAAACTCAGCTTTGTTGGGTGTCTGGTTTTTTAAAACCTGATCAAAATTCAATAGTTCCTGTTTGTTCCAGAGCATGAAAGCAAAACTGTCTTTTCCATCTCTTCCGGCCCTTCCGATTTCCTGATAATAGTTTTCAAGGGATGCAGCGGGAGAATAATGAATGACAAAACGGACATTATCTTTGTCAATACCCATTCCAAAGGCATTGGTAGAAATAAGGACGTGATTGTCACTGTTATTCCAAAGATTCTGTCTTGCATTCTTTTCTTTGGTTGTGAGGCCGGCATGAAAATAATCTACATTTTTCAGTTGATTTTTCTTTAGAAATTCTGCCAGCAGTTCAGCCTCTTTTCTTGTTCTTACGTAAACAATTCCGGAATCATTGCTGTATTTTAGAATATCAAAAACACGCTGAAATTTATCAGATACTTCATCTGTGAAAATTTTAATGTTCTCTCTTTTAAAACTCTTTTGAAAAACAAAAGGATTTTTCAGTTCCAGTTTATTTTTAATTTCTTCCAGCACTTTCGGAGTTGCAGTTGCAGTCAAGGCAAGGCAGGGAATTTCAGGGTTATTACTTCTGAATCCTTTTATATTCTGGTAGCTGGGCCTGAAATCCTGTCCCCATTCTGAAATACAGTGCGCTTCATCAACGGCAATGAAGGAGAGCTGTATTTCTTCCATATTTTGAATAAACTGAGTATTGGTAAGCCTTTCAGGGGAAACATAGAGCAGCTTGGTAAGTCCTTCTTTACAGCGGTCATAAATGGCTTCAGCATCATATTCATCCAACTCTGAGGAAAGATATTCTGCTTCTATACCGCGGGCTTTAAGCTGATTCACCTGGTCTTTCATCAATGCCAGCAAAGGAGAAACAACAAGGCAGGTTCCTTCTTTCAATAAGGCTGGTAGTTGATAGCATAAAGACTTTCCTGCTCCTGTAGGTAAGAGAACCAGGGTGTCTTTTTCATTAATAACAGCATTGATAATTTCTTCCTGAGAATCTCTGAAGTCGGTATAACCCCAGAAATACTTAAGAGTATCATATTTTAGCTTTTGAAAATCCTGCGGAGAAATCATGTTGTAAAAATAAGGAAAGAATTAGGACAAAAAAAGTCACGCAGGGCGTGACTTTCATATAATATATCAATATGTTTATTATTTAGCTTCGAAGTATACTCTTCTGTTGGCTCTGTTTTTCCACTCAGGGCACTTCGTTGCCGGTTCACATTCAGGATATTTAAGGTCTTTTTCACCTTTTCCTATTGCCTGTAATTTACCTGTCTGAACACCGTTTTTGATCAGATAGTTCTTAACGTTGTTTGCTCTTCTTTCAGATAGTTTCTGGTTGTAAGCATCAGTACCTCTTGTATCTGTAGCTCCGATTACATTGTAAGAACCATTTGAAGAATTAATATAGTTTACTGCATTATTTAAAATTGGAGTATTTGAAGGTAAAATTCTGTCAGAATTCAGGTCAAACTCAATTCCTTCCAATTTAGTTTCTGTTTCTACTACAGGTCCTGTTGTAGCTACAGGACATCCGTTATTTTCAACAGGTCCCGGAACAGTTACACACTTATCGTAAAGATCAATTACACCATCTAAGTCAGTATCAAGCGCAACTCCGGCACCGTCCACTCTTGCCCCTGCAGGAGTATCAAGCTGTCTGTCCCAATCGTCGCATACTCCGTCGTTATCAGCATCACCTTTTTTACATACTTCAATATCCTGGTTTTTGTTAGCCAGTACATCAAGTTTATAATAGATTTCCTGAAGCGGATCATGCCACATTAAGTGAGATTCATGTTTTCCAAGTTTAACAGAAAGACCTAAAGTAGCGTTGAAGAAGTTGTCTGAAACCTGCTCAGAACGTTTGTTGATAGCGCTGTATTTATCACCTCCACCGTCAAATTCATCATCTCCGGTTACTACATACATTAATCTACCTTCAATATCGATTCTTCTGTTCACTTTGAATTTAAGACCTGTACCAGCCTGCATGAACATAGAACCTAATTCGAAAGGTTTGATTTCCGTCATTAATCTTTGTCTGTTGCTTCCGTCTTTCTGATAGGCTCTGTATGCAATAGTACCAATACCAGCATATCCGTGAAGTGCCCATCTGTAAGGAGAATGGTTGTCAACTCTTCTTAACAGGTTGGAAAAGTTAATATCTCCTAAGATAGAGATCGCGTCATACTGAGTTCTTGCTCCTACTGCTGTTGCATCCGGTGCTGAATTTTTAGTATTGAACCATCCTTGTCTGGTTTCACCTCTGTCATACTGTAAATTGATCCCAAAAGCATGGGTAATCGCTTTATCAATACTTACATAAGCTGAATATCCAAAAAGGTTTTTACCGTTACCATTTTTGATAGAGGTTAAATCCGCAGACTGAAGAAGTGGAACACCCACCCCGGCAGAAATAGACCAATCGTTAAATCTTTTAGATTGATTGGTGAATGGGGAAACATTAGCAGATCCCGAAGAAAATGTATTAGGATATTCTCCTTTTGAAACTGCCGTTGAGTCTTGTGCATACGTGGCAGAAGGAATTGCCAAAGCTAATGCAACAATTGCTAAACTTAATTTCATAGTGTTATTTTTTTAAGTTAAGTTATTTTAAATGATTTTTTACGCTAAAAAGTGATATTGTGTTAATTTTTTTCAAAACAAACGTGCTGATTACTAATGTGTTTGTACAATTGTCCTGAAAATAATGATAAAGGTATGTAAAAAAATTCGTAGTAGAAAAAAAATAAACCGAAAAGAACAATTCTTTTCGGTTTATGAAGTATTTGAAATTATTTCTTCTTTTTCTTAGCGGGAGCTTTTTTGACTGCTTTTTTTACAGGAGCATCTTCATAGTCTTTCTTTTTGATAGAATCCCATTCCGAACTTTCTACAAATCTTACAGTAACTTTTCTGTCCGCCATTCTTTCAGCATCTGAAGCTGATGCAGGGATAGTAGCTTCAGCAGAACCTACCCCTCTTGATTTCAGCACATTTTGATTGATGCCTCTGTTTTCCAGAGCTCCAACTACAGCTGCTGCTCTTTCTTTAGACAATCTAAGGTTGTATGCTGCATTTCCTTTGATATCTGTATGTCCTGTTAACAGGTAATTACCTCCGTTTTCTTTGATAATTGAAGCAGCCAGATCCAGTTTCTCATTAGATTCAGGTCTGATGGTTGCTTTGTTAAAGTTGAAATAAATATCTTTAAGGGTTTTCTCTACTTCTACAGCAGTTTGCTTATTATCTTTAACAACAGGACATCCGTTATTTTCAACAGGTCCTGGAACTGTTACACACTTATCGTAAAGGTCAATTACACCGTCTAAGTCAGTATCAAGCGCAACTCCGGCACCGTCCACTCTTGCCCCTGCAGGAGTATCAAGCTGTCTGTCCCAATCGTCGCATACTCCGTCGTTATCAGCATCTCCTTTTTTACATACTTCAATATCCTGGTTTTTGTTAGCCAGTACATCAAGTTTATAATAGATTTCCTGAAGCGGATCATGCCACATTACATGAGACTCGTGCTTACCTAGTTTGAAAGAAAGACCTAAAGTAGCGTTGAAGAAGTTGTCTGAAACCTGCTCAGAACGCTTGTTGATAGCGCTGTAAGCATCACCTCCACCGTCAAATTCATCATCACCGGTTACTACATACATTAATCTACCTTCGATATCGATTCTTCTGTTCACTTTGAACTTCAGACCTGTACCAGCCTGGAAGAACATAGAACCTAATTCGAAAGGTTTGATTTCTGTCATCAATCTCTGTCTGTTATTACCGTCTTTCTGATATGCTCTGTATGCAATAGTACCGATACCTGCATATCCGTGAAGTGCCCATCTGTAAGGAGAGTGGTTGTCAACTCTTCTTAAAAGGTTTGAGAAGTTGATATCTCCCAAGATAGAGATCGCGTCATACTGAGTTCTTGCTCCTACTGCTGTTGCATCCGGTGCTGCATTTTTAGTATTGAACCATCCTTGTCTGGTTTCACCTCTGTCATACTGTAAATTGATCCCAAAAGCATGGGTAATCGCTTTATCAATACTTACATACGCTGAATAGCCAAAAAGGTTTTTACCATTACCATTTTTGATAGAGGTTAAATCTGCTGACTGCAGAAGCGGAACACCTGCTCCTACTGAAACAGACCAATCATTAAATCTCTTGGATTGGTTGGTAAATGGTGTAACATTGGCAGATCCTGAGGAAAATGTATTGGGATATTTTCCATTGGAAACTGCTGTTGAGTCTTGTGCATAAGCGGCAGAAGGAATTGCCAAAGCTAATGCAACAATTGCTAAACTTAATTTCATCGTGTATTATTATTTGATTTCTTTTTTGAAAAAGAATTGTAAGGCTGTTTTAATTATTTAATCGGGCATCCGTTATTTTCAACAGGTCCTGGTACAGTTACGCACTTATCGTAAAGGTCAATAACTCCATCAAGATCCATATCCAAAGCAACTCCGGCTCCATCTACTCTTGCTCCTGCAGGAGTATCAAGCTGTCTGTCCCAGTCATCACATACTCCGTCATTGTCTGCATCTCCTTTTTCGCAGACAACAAGGTCTGTACTTGCATTTTCAAGAACGCTGGTTCTGTAGTAAGCTTCCTGAAGCGGGTCATGCCATGCCAGATGAGATTCGTGCTTTCCTAGTTTGAAAGATACTCCTAAACTTACTGTCCAGGCGTTATCAGATCTTCTGGAATTTAACATGTTATATTTTGAACCTGGAGTGGAAGGATCATAATCATTAGGATCTGCCCATCCGCCGCCATCGAATTCATCATCACCACTGATAATGTACATGGTTCTTGCCTCAACGTCAATAAGTTTTGAAACATTGTATTTTATTCCCACACCTCCCTGATAGAAGATAGAGTTGATATCAATGTCCTGTTTAATGAATAAAGGAGTTCTTCTTGGCGTATTGCTCCATCTGAATTCGTCGTTATCATGCAGTGATGTTCTGAACCCTTGAAGTCCGATACCCATATATCCATGGAAAGCCCATCTGTACGGAGAGTGGTTGTCTACTCTTCTGAATAAGTTCGAGAAGTTGATATCCCCCAATAAAGAGATGTTGTCAAACTGTGTTGTTGCAGTAGCTATTCCTGATTTTACACCTTCAGCACCAGGAAGCTGGGCTGTCTGTTTTGTTTCTCCTCTCATATACATAAGGCTTAGCCCGAATGCATGTGTGATTTGTTTGTCCACGCTTACGTAAGCATTGTATCCCCAATTAGTCTTATCCTTGCGGATAGATTTTAAATCGGAGTGTACCATAAATGCAGGACCTCCTCCAACAGAAATAGACCAGTCTCTGAAACGTCTGGATTTATTGTCAAAGGGTTTTACATTAGCGGAACCTGAGGAGAATGTATTAGGGTACTCTGTGGAAGAGCTTACTGTTGTGCCGCTGTTCTGTGCGAAAGCTGCAATTGGCAATGACGTAGCCAATAATAATAAACCTAATTTCATACAATATGTTTTATGTTTTAAATAAAATCTTTTAATAATATCCTGGAAAAATCCCTTTCAAAAAGATGTTTTTTATGAGGGATTTCTAATCTTTCTGATTTAAAATTCAACTCATTATACTTAATGATATCAATATCTATTATCCTGTCTGTGTAACCTCCGGATACTTTTGAATCATTAATTCTTCCCATCTCAACTTCTATATTCTTAATACAATCAAGCAGTTGAATGGGTGAAAGATGTGTGAATATTATTGCTGCAATATTACAAAAAATATTGGAACTGGCAAACTCTACAGGGTCCGACATTAAAAATTCGCTGGTTTGTGAAATGTAATTTCCGGCTTCACTGATTTTTTTTAATGCAAGCTCTACATTTTTTTTTTGCTCTCCTAAGTTACTTCCCAGTAACAAAACGACCTTATGCTGCGACATATTAGAAAATTGATTGATTTATGAGAAGTTTCTTCAAAAATGTTTTGGCAAATATAGTCGCAATTATCATACTTTGCGCTCTATTTTTCATCTTTTTCATCATGATGCTTGTGTTCAGTGCAATGGGGAATGATAAGTCGGTGGCGGTGAAAAAGAACTCAGTTCTTACGATTAATTTAAAGACCAATATAATCGATAGTCCTACCGAAGAAGAGATGGGATTATTCGGGATAGGTGCCCAAAATAAAAGTATTCTTATATATGATGCATTAGAGGCTATCAACAAAGCAAAAACGGATGATAATATTAAAGGAATCAGTATAGAAGCCGATGACTTGTCTGCAGGCCTTACGCAGATTGATGATCTTAGAAATGCTATTGAGGATTTCAAAAAAAGCGGAAAGTTTGTATACGCTTATGGAAACGGAGTATCACAGTCTGCTTATTATTTAGGATCTGTTGCTGATCAATATTATCTGCATCCGGCAGGAATGATCGAATTAAAAGGTCTTTCTACTGAGGTTACTTTCTTCAAAGATTTTGCAGATAAATACGGAATCGGAATCGAAGTAATCCGTCATGGTAAATTCAAGTCTGCGGTAGAACCTTTTTTAAGAAATGATATTTCTCCTGAAAATAAAGAACAGTTAAGCACTCTTTTGAATGATCTTTGGAAAAATACATCCAATAAAATGGCGGCTTCAAGAAAAATTGATACTGCTCAGTTCAGAACAATTACAGACAGCTTATACGGAATGATTCCTGAGCAGAGTTTACAATATAAACTTGCGGATAAGCTGATCCAGAAATCCGAATATGAAGATCTTCTGAAAGCGAAGCTCAATGTAAAAGATAAAGAAAAGCTGAACAAGATTTCTTTAACAAGTTATATCAATTCTTATGCGGATGAAGATAAATCGGGTGAAAAGATTGCAGTGCTTTATGCTTCAGGATCTATTAATAACGGAGATGAATATAATGATATTCATTCCGAGAAATATGTGAAGTACATCAAAAAACTTCAGGAGGATGATAAAGTGAAAGCGGTTGTGTTCAGAATCAACTCTCCGGGAGGAAGTGCCAATGCTTCAGATGAAATTTTATTTGAATTACAGCAGCTGAAAAAGAAAAAGCCACTGATCGTTTCTTTTGGAGACTATGCAGCATCAGGTGGGTATTATGTAGCAATGGCTGCAGATAAAATTTATTCGGAACCTAATACACTTACCGGTTCTATCGGAGTGTTCGGGGTGATGCCTTACTATAAAGATATTGCTGCTAAAAACGGAATTCGTGCGGATATTGTTTCTACCAATGCCAACTCTATGTATTATTCCGGATTAAACGGAGTGACCCCTTACGGAGTCAATATGATGACAAGAAGTGTGGAAGGTACCTATAAGAGATTTGTTCATTTTGTAACTCAGAACAGAAAGAAAACTTTTGAACAGATTGATAATGTAGGAGGCGGTAGAGTATGGAGTGGTGTTCGTGCCAAGCAAATTGGATTGGTGGATGAATTGGGTACTTTAACTGATGCTGTGAAATTTGCCGCTCAGAAAGCAGGAATGAAATCTTACCACGTAGAGGCTTTCCCTAAGAGAATGACCCCGTTCGAACAAATCTTTAAAGACCTGAATGAGGAAGATGTTTCGGCACGAATTATTAAAAATAAGATAGGGAAGTCCAACTATGAGATTTTGCAGCAGATCACAAACAAAAAGCTACAGTCTGAGGTGAAAATGGAAATGCCTTATCAGATCAGAATCAACAACTAACTAAATTTTATATTGTATACAAAAATCCCGGACCTGAAATTTCAGATCCGGGATTTTATTTTTTATCAGCGTTACTATCAGCTTTTCTTTGTTGCCATTCCATAAATCCAGAGAATGATTAAAGCTCCTCCGATGGAGAGAATCCAGCTTCTCGGATTCCAGAATGAAGTAACATCTCCCCAGTGTAAAACGTAAACTCCTATAGCTCCTCCTACAAATGCTCCCAGAATTCCAAGGATGATAGTGATAAGCCATCCTCCTCCCTGAGTTCCAGGCATGATCATTTTAGCGATAGCACCTGCAATAAGACCGAATAAGATCCATGTAATAATTCCCATAGTTGCAAATTTTTTTATTGTTAATATTTTAAAAATGATTTGTTACTAATATAAGGGAAAACATGATATAAATCATCTTTTCTTGAAGAATGAGTCTACAAATTCCGTACCATTAAAAAGTTGTAAATCCTGCATTTTTTCGCCTACACCAATATACTTCACCGGAATCTGGAACTGATCGGAGATACCGATAACAACACCTCCTTTGGCTGTTCCGTCCAGTTTTGTTACTGCCAAAGCATTTACTTCTGTTGCTGCTGTAAATTGTTTTGCCTGTTCGAAAGCATTCTGCCCTGTAGAGCCGTCAAGTACCAATAAAATTTCATGAGGCGCATCAGGAATCACTTTCTGCATCACTCTTTTGATCTTGGAAAGCTCGTTCATCAGGTTGATCTTGTTGTGAAGTCTTCCTGCAGTATCGATGATGACAACATCTGCATTTTGAGCTACAGCACTTTGTACCGTATCAAAAGCTACAGATGCAGGATCCGATCCCATTTCCTGTTTTATAATGGGTACACCCACTCTTTCGCTCCAGATAACAAGCTGGTCAACGGCAGCCGCTCTAAAGGTATCTGCAGCTCCAAGAACTACTTTTTTACCTTCCGATTTGAACTGATGAGCCAGTTTTCCGATGGTTGTTGTTTTTCCCACTCCATTTACTCCTACTACCATAATGACATATGGTTTTTTGGAAGTATCTATATTTCCCGTACCGGCATGTGGATTTTCAAGCAATAATCCCGAAATTTCTTCACGGAGAATTTTGTCAAGTTCGTTAACGCCTACATATTTATCTCTGGCAACACGTTCTTCAATTCTTTCAATAATTTTGATAGTGGTAGAGGCACCTACATCGGAAGCAATCAGTACTTCCTCCAGATCATCCAGAACTTCATCATCTACTTTGCTTTTACCGACTACGGCTTTCGTCATTTTTTCAAAGAATCCCTGGCTGGATTTTTCCAATCCTTTATCTAAGGTTTCTTTTTCTTCCTTTTTGAAAATATTTTTAAACCAACTCATAGTTTTAGTTTATTCTTATTTATTTTTAATCACTGCTGTGGCTTCTACTTCTATCAACACATCATCTCTGAAAAGCCTGCTCACTTCTACAAGGCTGCTTACGGGAGGATTCTGAAGATTGACATACAAATCCCTTACTTTTCTGAAATCAGGTGTTTTTTTGATGTCTGTGGTGTAGATGACCAGTTTGATAATATCTTTTCCTGTACCTTCATATTCTTTCAGGATGTTTTCAATATTTTTGAAAACCTGCTGGGTCTGCTCTTCAATCGTATTTCCCACAAGATTGCCTTCCGTGTCCAGAGGCACCTGTCCGGATAGCAAAATCATTCTGGAATTTCCGCAATCAATGCTTACCGATTGAGATAATCCTTTTATGCTGAAAACTTTCGGCGAACTTTTATATTCTACAGTATTCATTGTTTTCTGACTGAATGAAAATAAAAAAGTTGCTGTGCAGGCCAGAACAAGTATCTTTTTCATACTTTACTGATTAATAATCTGGTGAGCAAAGATAGCAAAAAAACTACCCAAAACAGGAGTTGTTTTTTTATATGTAAACAAAGTCTTTATTATTTTTATCTCCTGATATTCAGCAGCAGGGTTTTTATTACAGTCTGATCAGGACACTGATTGCCTTTATAAGTCAAATTCGTCTCCCAGGCGTGCTATATTAAAACCTTTTTCAATAACCTGTTTACTCTGTCTGCTATCCGGATTTAAAATTTTATTGGTATGGTTAAAATGGATAAAGAAAATTCTTTTTTTATATTCAGGTGACAGGCTTTTAAACAGTTCCATACTCTCCACAACAAAAGGATGCGGGATATCCTCAATATTTCTGTAGCCTATTTCTTCCGAATCATAAAATGTGCCGTCCAGAAATGCATAATCTACTGTTTTTATGAGATCTGTAATATGGTATTTCCACTTATTCCATTTATCTATATCCGGAATGAATAACGCTTTTTTATGAGGTCCTTTAATAAGGAAACCCACTGTTTCCGAATATTCATCACGGTGAGGAACCTGTATAGGAGTGATTTCTAAATGAGAGTTCACCTTTATTGGTGTTTCATTTTGCATCTCATAGGGAATAATATTATTCAAACGGACCAGCTGGGACCATGGCCCACTGGTTTCAAAGAACTTTTTAAGCCTTGGCATGCTATAGACGGGAACATCCTTGGAATTCATACCTTCTTTTCCTAAAAACATAAGACCTGTATAATGTCCGATATGGGCATGGGTAATAAATATACCATCAGGCACGGCTTTCTTTGGATCGGCTGAATGCTCCATCAGGAATTGCAGCTGCTGAGTGAAATCCGGGGTGGCATCGAAGATATAATTTTTCTGCAGCTCTTTGTCGATGACTCCCAGAGAAGATACTTTTCTGTCGGGCCGGGGATGTTTCCAGAGATCCACACAGCATTCTTTACGGCATCCGATCTGAGGAGAGCCGGCATCCTGTACATTTCCCAAAATAATAATTTTTACTTTCTCTGTAGAGCTTCTTTTATTCTGAAGGGTTTGAGAATGATAGGAAGGCGAGGTGAATAGTATGGCTGAAAATAAAATAAAGAATTGCTTCATAATGTGTTTTTTATGAAACGAATATAACAAAAAAACTACTCAAAAAATGAGTAGTTTTTTATATTGTAAACAAAGTACTGATTATTTTTTTAAATAACCATCTACTTCATCAGCATTCATTACTTTTTCTTCGAAAACGTAAGCTCCTGATTTAGAAGACTTAACCATTTTCACCACTTTAGTCATCTTCTTAGACTGACCGCTTTGTAGGGTTGCTACTACTTTCTTTGCCATGGTAAGTTATTATTTATAAATTACTTAATTTCTTTGTGAATGGTAGATCTCTTAAGAACAGGATTGTATTTTTTCAATTCCAATCTTTCTGTAGTGTTCTTTTTATTTTTTGTAGAAATGTATCTTGACATTCCTGGCATTCCACTTTCTTTGTGCTCTGTACATTCAAGGATTACTTGAACTCTGTTTCCTTTTTTTGCCATGATTTATTAATTCTTTTTAATCAATCCGTTTCTAGTAGCTCTTTCAATAGCTTCCTCGATTCCAATCTTGTTAATCACTCTCAATCCATGAGCTGATACTTTCAGTGTAACGTGCTTATCTTGCTCCGGAAGGTAAAACTTCTTCTCTAATAAGTTAATTTCAAAACGACGCTTCGTTTTGTTATTAGCGTGAGAAACGTTGTTACCAACCATTGCACGCTTTCCTGTTATTTGGCAAATTCTTGACATATCTCGATGTTCTTATTTGTATAATATTTGAGAGTGCAAAATAACGAAGAATTTTTTAGATAGACAAATCTTTTGGAAAATATTTGCAAATAAGTGGCTGATTAATAATATTGAATTTTTAAAATAGCAGAATCCTTGGGATACAGCAGATAATCAGTGCTGATATATTTCATACAGCCTTTTTTTCACCCGGAAAATTTAATACTCTATCTTTGTTTTTAATTAATCTAAATAAAAACAATTATGAAGAGGATCTATATTTTATGTTCTATGGTACCAGTCAGCATCATGGCTCAGAATTTTACTGAAATGCAGACTAGTATGAATAATTTTTATTATTCTGCAGCTGATATTGCAGATATAGACAACAACGGTACGCTGGATATTGTACTCAACGGAGCGATAGATGCTGATGGCGATGGAAATGTGGACAGTACGTATAATGAAGTATATCAGAACAATGGAACAACATTGTTGCCGTTTGCAGGCTTGGGAGCAGATATGACCCATCTGGGAGATATTAAATTCATTGATTATAATAATGACGGGTTACTGGATATTATTTCGACGGGGCTAAGTTATATGGATGTTGTTAATTATAAACAATACCGCTTCAAAAACACGGGGTCAGGATTTGTAAAAGAAGCGGAACTGCCGGGAAAAATTTATGGATCCCTGGAAGTTTTTGATTTTAATCATGACGGAAAGCCTGATTATGCCCTTAATGGAACTCAATACGCTCACGGAGGAGGTTTTGGAAATAGTCTGGATTATTACAAAAATACGGGCACCGGTTTTGATCTTACAGAAAACTGGGTAGATGGAACTCAGAGCGGGAGCTTTAAAGTGGTAGATCTTAACAATGATAATCTTCTGGATCTTGTGATTATCGGATCAGACATCAACGGAGATGCTATATCCAAAGTATACATGAACCAGACAGGAGTTCTGACTCATACACAGGATCTTGCGCCTGTCTCAGTGGGGAAAATAGATTTTGCAGATTTTAATGCTGATGGATTTCAGGATATCGTGGTGATTGGAAGAGATGCCAACGATGATGCCTATTCTGCTGTTTTAATGAATGATGGTACCGGAACATTAACTCCTCATATAATTCAAGCTGGCGATATTTCTGATGTTGCACTAAGTGTCGGAGATTTAAATAATGACGGCTATTATGACTTTATTATTTCAGGAAATGAAAATTATAATGCTGTAGTGAAAACCTATATCTATGATGTTTCCAATCATACATTCAATGAAGGAACTGTAACGGGGATTACTGTCCTTGGAGGTCCCGGGCTGGTACAGCTTTTTGATTTTAATAATGATCATCATCCGGACATCTTATTGGGGGGATTCGACTGGTCTGCTTCAGATCTGCCTTCACTGACTAAAGTATTTAAAAATAATGCTGCAGAAGCAAACGCTAAACCTACAGCACCAACGCAACTGAATCTTACTAAAAACGGAAACCGTTTCAATTTTACATGGAGTGGTGCTTCTGATGATAAAACTCCGGTGAATGCATTACGTTATGAGATCTCGGTAGGAACAGCGCAGGGAGCTCATGATATTGCGAAATATGTGGTAACGACACCATCATGGTTTCTTGAACTTGATCCTTCCATTCAAAATGTATACTGGAGTGTGAAATCAATTGATGCTGCAAAAGTATATTCTGACGCTTCTGCACAAAGTGTGTTGGGAACAGCGGAAATCAAATCTGAAAAGCAGCTTGTTATCTATCCAAACCCTGTGTCAGATAAAGTCTATATCAAAGGAGAAAAAGTTTCAGAAGCTGAAATGTATTCGATGGACGGAAGAAAACTGAATATCAGTATCAATGGAGATCAGTCTATTGATGTTGCTCATTTGCCTAAAGGAGTTTATTTACTAAAACTGAAGATAAAAAACGAAATAACCACCAGGAAACTTACGATTAAGTAATTGAATCAATTCTATCTTCTATCAATGAGAAAAGCCAGACGTCCAGCTGGCTTTTCTCTTTTTTATAGCACAAAATCTGTATGATCTACAGATCTTGTGCTATTCGTGCGTAAATTTGTGCAATTAGTGTTTAAAAACTAAGCTTTCTTTGTTTTCTTTTTAAACCATTCAATCAGATAGTAAAACAATAAGAATCCTAATGCAAATATGGAAAACCTTGAAAGAAGATCTCCTGCTCTTGTATAAAAAGTCATTGTATCATACAGGTTTACCTTTGCGAATAAGGTTGTCTGGTCACCATAAAAAGTATCGGCTGTGATCTCTCCTTTAGCATTGATATGCGCTGAAATTCCGCTGTTCGCAGCACGGGCAATTTCTCTTCTGGTTTCAATAGCCCTAAGTTTAGCATAAGATAGAAGCTGTTTATGTCCCTCCGTAACGCCCCACCATGAGTCGTTGGTCATAATACCTAAAAAGTTAGCTCCTTTTTTTACATAGTCTGTTACAAATTCACCATAGATGCTTTCATAGCAAATAATCGGGGCCATTTTTCCTTTATTGTAAGGATTTGAAAAGGCAACTCTTTCTTTATCTGTTCCCAGAGAGGCTACTGTTCCTCCCAGATTCAGCATGGCATCTCCCAATAATGGTTTTAAAACATTCATATAAGGAAATATTTCAACACCTGGCACCAGCTTTCCTTTATGATAAGCCTGTACTTTTTGACCGGGAACCAATTGAATGGCGGTGTTATAACTGCTCACCCAAACACCACTATTAATCTGATATGCTTCTTTAGGTAAGCCGGCTGGATTATAAAAGAATCGGTGTGAAGAAATTCCTGTAGCAAAAACAGATCCGGGATGATTTGATAAAAATCCTTTGATATTGTTTAAAAGTAAACTCTTTTCAAAACCTGTTTCGGAAATGGATCCTCTTCCCGGTAACGCTGTTTCAGGGGCGATATAATAATCAATCTTACCTGTCGAGTTTTTTTCAGCAAGTGCTAATAAATCCTGTTCTATGGTCAGACTGTCTTTCGAGTATTTTTCAGCATAAGGATCAAGATCCGGCTGAAGCATCAGAACATTAACCTGTCCGGTTGGCTTTTCATCAAAATTGTTATATCTGATTACTGAAATAATCATTGGCAAAACAATTAAAGCCGTAACAATAGTGGAGTTTTTGATCAGGTCTTTTCTCTTTCTTCCGGCTTCCCATGTTCTTACAGTATAAAAAATCAGAACATTGATGACAAGAATCCAAAAACTTCCTCCGGTTGCTCCTAAGGTATCATACCATTGGATCAGCTTCGGATAGTCTGAGAATACATTCCCCAGGTTCAACCATGGCCATGTCAGTTCCCATCCTAAGTGAAACTTTTCAAAACTCATCCAGATGGCAATTAAAAATCCTAGTCCCCAATACGTTCCCTGGGCATTTTTGTACCAGTGATAACATTGGAATACCAGAGAATATAAAAGAGAATTGACTAATACAGGGAATAAAACAGCCATCAGTGAGTGGCTTCCATCCGGATTCTTTGAACCATACAGCCATCCTGTAGTGACTACGTTCCAGATGACAAAGCATAGGTAAGATAATCCGAAGACTACCCAGCTTTTCCTTTTATAATCAGAAAATTTTGAAATGCCATGTTCCATCATCAGAAGAGGAACAAGGGCAAAAAATATAAAAAACGGAACCCCATAAGTTGGCCATGAGACCGACAGCAGCATTGCTGAAATAAGTGTAAGCAGAACGTATTTCATTAAATTATTTTAATACACAAATTTAATGTTTTTGAAATGAATATATTAGCAGTTCGATGTTAAAGAAAATTTATACAATCATTATTGTTCCGTATACTCTGTTTTTGCTCTATCTGATGTTCTTGGGAATGGGCAGATTTCAGTATGAGGAAAATCTCATCACGGTAGAACCTGTTTTTTCTACGATTAAATTTATTCAGGGATCCAATAAAACTATAGATATAGTAACCATTGTTTTGGGTAATATTATGATGTTTATTCCTTTTGGATTTCTGGGCTGGTTCATTCCCGGACTGAAAAAGCTGAAACCTCTGATATTTGGTTTTATTTCATGTATTGTTATTGTAGAAGCGCTTCAATATTTTACCAGAATGGGAATATTTGAGGTAGATGATATCCTCCTGAATACTTTCGGGGTATATATAGGATGGTTGCTACGCAGATTTTTGGATAGGAAACTTAACTATTGAGTTCTTTTGCACGCTTTTCGGCGTTCAGAATTCCCTGCTTCAGAATTTCTTTGAAACTGTTTTCTTCAAATGTTTTTAAAGCAGCTTCAGTAGTTCCTCCTTTGGATGCAACATCTTTAATCAGCTCTTCAAGATTCTTTTCCGAATTATTGATCAGATGGTAAGCGCCCAGCATGGTCTGTTTTACAAAAAGTTTGGAAAGGTTTTCTTCAATTCCCATTTCAATGCCGGCTTTAATCATAGCATCAATAATATAATAAAAATAGGCAGGGCCGCTTCCTGACAGAGCTGTAACTCCATCCAGAAGTTCCTCATCCTCCAGATAAACCGATCTTCCTGTGCTGTTTAATAATCTTTCAATATTGATTAACTGGCTGAAAGAAATTCCATTGGCCGCAGTATACCCTGTGATTCCCATTCCCAGAAGGGTAGGAGAGTTCGGCATTGCTCTTACCACAAGCGGATGATTCAGTAATTTCTGGATTTTTTCAATATTGATTCCCGCCATGATGGATAAAATCATCTGGTTTTCTTTGAAAGTAAATTGAATATTTTGGGCAACCGCCTGAAAATCCTGAGGCTTTACTGCAATGATGATCAAATCAGCATCAATATCTTTTACTTCTTCAAAAGTGGAGATTTTGGACTTGGGAAATTCCTCAGCTATTTTGGAGATTTTTTCCTGGCTTCTGATAATAAGATGCAGATGTTCAGGTTTGATCAGTTCGTATTTTAAGAATGATTTCGAAAAAGAAAGTCCCATATTTCCGGCTCCAAGAATAGCTATTTTCATCACAAATTGTAATTTTTAAGCTAAAATAATGATTTTCCGGAGACTATGTATGAATTGATTCTGAATTAATTTTTTGTTGGGTGAGCGCAAAGGAGCAAAAGTTTTAAATAATATGCCGTTTAAAGGCGCGGGAGCATTTCGACTTCGCTCAAATATGAGATTTTCAGCAAGGGTGAGAATGAAATAAGATAAGGTTAATCCTTTTGTAGTACAAAGATCGAACAGTATTAAATGTTATCGAAGATAAAAATCCTTGCGCCGTAAAATACTAACAAAGAAAATAAAAGATCCTTGCGACTGTGCACTCAACCAACACTTACAGATAATAAGAAATAAAAAAAAGACTGAATTCATACGAATCAGCCTTTATATATTTTTAGATTAAATAATATTCACTTCCCGTTCAAGTTCTATCCCGAACTTTTCCTTTACAGAATTAATGATCTCTGTAGAAAAATCAAAAATTTCTTTTCCTGTAGCATTTCCTGTAGCATTGATGATGACCAGAGACTGCCGTTTGTGTGAAGCTACATTTCCGATCTGCTTCCCTTTCCATCCACATTGCTCAATCAGCCAGCCGGCAGGAACTTTTACCCCATCTCCATTCGGATAACCCTGAATATTTTCAAATTTTTGTTTTAATGCTTCAAACTGAGCTAAAGGGATGGTTGGGTTCTTGAAAAAACTTCCGGCATTTCCAATTTCTTTAGGATCCGGTAATTTGCTTTGACGGATATTGATCACTGCTTTTGAAACATCCTGAATGGTAGGATCTTTAATGCCAAGATTTTCCAGTTCAGATTGGATCGCTCCATATTCGGTTTTGATATGGTGATCTTTTTGGGTTAGTTTAAAAGTAACTTCCAGAATAACATATCTGCCTTTTCCTTCCTGTTTGAAAATAGAGTCCCTGTATCCGAATCTGCATTGTTCAAGATTAAAAGTTCTCAATTCAAGATTCTCCAGGTCCAATACTTCACAGCTTACAAAAATATCTTTGATCTCTGTTCCGTACGCACCGATATTCTGCATCGGAGAAGTTCCTACATTTCCCGGAATTAAAGAAAGATTTTCAAGGCCTCCATAATTTTTTTGCAGGCAGTACATTACAAATTCATGCCAGTTTTCACCTGCTTTTGCGGTTACCCATACCTCATTTTCATTGATGATTTCTTCGGAAATACCTCTTAAATTAAGTCTGATAGCAAGACCATCAAAATTTCTGGTAAGAAGAATATTACTTCCGCCTCCCAGGAACAGAAGCTGAAGATTTTGGGTCTTCGCGAAAATGAGTACCTCTTTTAATTCATCAATAGTATTAACTTCAGTGAAATAACGGGCTTTGGCTTCAACACCAAATGTGTTGTAAGGTTGTAATGAAAAATTTTCCTGCATGTTTTTATTGGTATTCTTTGGGGAGAATTTTGTCTAGTTGTTCTTTAAGTTGCTGTAACTGCTTGTAATGTAAAGTATCTGCATAAGCATTCACATAGATATGTGATTTTTTGGGAGTCCGGATCTGGAAGGTTTCATCTGTTCCGTCTACAGACTGTTGGCTTGGAGAACTTTTGATATGGTCAAGATCTACAATATTGATCGTTGATACCAGCTTTTTCCAGGTTTCGGCATTCATAGCAGATGACCACGCTTTATGGGTTTGATTGGCTGTCATCCCTTGTTCTGCAAAAACAGAATCTTTTGTGGCCTTCACAATTCTGTAGTTTCCCAGATGTCCTCCGATGTCGGATACGCTGATGAAGGTAATCTCGTGTGGATTTTTTTGAGAAACAGATGGCTCTGTCTTTTTGGAATCACAGGAAAAAAATGCCGACAGCAAAAGGATCGAAAACAGGATTTTCAGATGGAATTTTTTTGTTGTCGGCATCAGTATATTTTTACAGACTGAATTCTTCTCTGTACTTCTTTAAAGCTTCTTTAAGAATTTCAGCACTTCTTTTTAAATCTTCTTCTTTCAGTACATAGGCAATTCTTACCTGTTTCTTACCTAATTCAGGATCGCTGTAAAATCCTCCTGCAGGCGCCACCATGATGGTTTCGTTATTAAGAGAATACTTTTCAAGCAGCCACTGGGCAAATTTTTCAGTATCGTCTACCGGAAGTTCTGCAACACAGTAGAAAGCTCCTCTTGGTTTAGGGCAGATCACTCCTGGAATAGCATTTAAAAGATCTACCAATACATTTCTTCTGTGGGTATATTCTTCTCTTACAGCTCTGATGTAAGGGCCGTCATTTTGGTGTGCTGCTGTTGCTGCAATCTGTCCTAAAAGAACCGGGCTTAATCTTGCCTGTGCAAAAAGCATTGCTGCATTGCGGATCTTGTTGGAACGTGTCACCATACACCCGATTCTTACTCCACACATAGAGTAACGCTTGGATTCAGAGTCAATAATGATACAATTTTCAGCTAATTCAGGGAAATCAAGCATTGAGATCTGCTGCTTTCCATCGTATACGTATTCTCTGTATACTTCATCAGAAATGATGACGATATCATATTTCAAAGCGATTTCTGCCAGTTTCTGAAGTTCCTCACGGGTATAAAGATATCCGGTAGGGTTACCAGGGTTACAGATGATGATCGCTCTTGTTTTTTCTGTAATTTTTTTCTCAAATTCTTCAACAGGCGGCAAAGCAAAACCAGTATCAATTGTAGAAGGTACAGCTACTACATTCACATCAAATGTGCTGGTGAAACCATTGTAGTTGGCATAGTAAGGTTCTGGGATAATGACTTCATCACCTTCGTCACATAGAGTAGAGATCGCAAAGTTAAGCGCTTCAGAACCTCCGTTGGTAACAATGAAGTTATCGGGAGTAAGATCTGAGAAGCCTAATGAATGATAATATTTAGTAAGGGCCTTTCTGTATTCTATATTACCTTCAGAAAGAGCATATTCCAATACTTTTAAATCGATGTTCTTTAAAGCATTTAAAGCTGTTTCCGGAGTTTCAATATCAGGCTGTCCGATATTAAGGTGGTATACTTTTATTCCTTTTTGTTTTGCTTGTAACGCAAAAGGAACCAGTTTTCTTACCGGCGATGGCGGCATATGCAGTGCTCTGTTTGAAATATTCGGCATTGTTCAAAAAATTTGTATGACAAAAATAGGATTTAATTTCTCAATAATAAAATTAAGAATCAATAAGAAGATGTTTCATTACGTTTTATGTTACCTTTAAAATTTACTTATTAAAAGGTTTTTAATATTAATTTTTCATACATTTTAAATAAAGGTTGTGATTTTGTTAAAAATAATATTTTCGTATTATTATTTTTCTTAAATTTCGCCTCAAATGTGATTAAAATGGTAATAAATTTATTTTCTAGAGTAATACCTGCTATTGCTCTGTTTTCAGCCACGGCTATGATGGCTCAGAATTATCAAACCATGCCCATTTCCTCAGGCTTTACAGCTGATGTAATCGCTAACGGCATCGGTTCTTCCACAATTACTACAAACAATGACGTAGACGGAGTTTCTTACGCTTTTGTAGCTAAAGATTTTCAGTTAACCTCCACAAGTGCAGCTATTACGTATGGTATTCCTGTTGACGGGATTATTAATTCTGTAGTGGCAACCACTCCGGGACTGAGTTTTCAACTGGCCGGTCTGAGTGCGAACAACTCTTTAAGACTGGCTGCAATTAATGATAACGGAACCCTGGCATTTACAGCACCGAAAGCTGCAACCAAGCTGTATATGCTTGCAGTAAGTGGAAGTGGTACTTCTACGGTAAATGTAGTAGTGAATTTTACTGATGGAAGTTCGCAGACGTTTTCAGGGATCAGTCTTGCTGACTGGTATAATGGACCTAGTTTTGCCATCCAGGGAATAGGAAGGATTAAAAAGCCCGGGGCTACTCCCAGTGCCGGTGATGATATTCCCTCTCCTGAGGGCGGAACCAATCCAAGATTATATCAGGCTGAACTGGCTATAGATGCTGCAAATCAGGCAAAACTAATACAAAGTGTAACGGTAACCAAAGCAAGTGGTTCAGGTATACCGAATATTTTTGCTTTTTCGGCAGATGCCTATTCGGATTGTATGCCTCCTGTATTGCAGGCCGTTTCCGGAATCACAGCCAATTCTGCTTTAGTCTCATGGACAGGCAGTGCTGCCAGTTATGATGTGTACCACAGTACTTCCAGCACAATACCGGCAAGCTCAGTAACACCTACTTATCCGGGAGTAACAGGAACAAGTACAACAATAGGAGGTCTTAATTCCAATACAACCTATTATTATTGGGTAAGATCGAATTGTAATACAGCAACCGGACAGAGTGTATGGTCTTTTGCAGGAACATTTAAAACGGCCTGTTCTACTTTCACGGTTCCTTATACAGAAAATTTTGATACGACAAGTACAGGTTCACAAAGTAATAACAATGCACCAAGCTGTTGGGCATACCTGGAAACTCCTTCATTTTCGGGGTATGGATATGTAACGACCACCAGTAATTATTCAGTACCTAACGCTTACTATCTATATAATTCAAGCGCTACTACAGGAAATCAGATGTTGGTAGCACCTCCAACGGTGAACCTTTCAGACGGGACCAAACGTGTGAGATTCTATGCAAAAACAGGAACAACAGGGACTACATTGTTAGTAGGTACTTTATCAAACCCTGCAGACCCTGCTTCTTTTACACAGATAGGAACTCCTATTTCTCTTACAACCACGCATGCACAATATACTGTGAATATTCCTGCAGGTTCTGATTTGCAACTGGCATTCAAACATGGTTTAGGAGGTACTTACCGTTCTATTTATATTGATAATATTACCGTTCAGGATATTCCATCCTGCCTTGAGCCGACTGCAGTTGCAGTATCCAATCTTACAACGAACTCTGCATCAATTGGCTGGACAGCTCCTCTTTCGGTTCCTGCAAATGGATACGAAGTATACTACAGTACAACGAATACTGCACCTGATGCATCTACTGTTTTGAACGCTTCCAACTCTGTAACTTCTGTTACGACTTCTGCACCATTAAGTTCATTATCTTCTGATACCAATTATTATGTATGGGTAAGATCTGTATGCAGTGCTGCTGATAAAAGTATCTGGAGTGAAATGCTTACATTCAAAACAGGGTATTGCTTACCTTCATCTACTTCTCAGAATTCATGGCTTTCTGACTTCAGTTCTACAGGAGGACTTGTAGATATGGCTTATTCATCCGGTTCAAGTGTTGCAGGCGGATATCAGAATTTAACAACAACCAGTAACAAAATAATCAATGCTCCTGGATCCAGTACTTCCGTATCTTTTACGGTCGGTGGCCCTACATGTGGAATCGGGGTTTGGGTAGACTGGAATAATAATTTAACTTTTGAAGCTTCAGAAAGAATGTTTGTGACCAATACTTATGTTACAAGCACGTCGGGATCTATCACTGTGCCTGCAGGAACACCTCTTGGATCTTATAGAATGAGAGTGGTGACTGATTATAACAGTACAGCCCCTTCAAACCCTTGTTCTGCTATTTCAAGAGGAGAATTTATTGATTTTACCTTTGAAGTGGCTACCTCTTTATCCACTTCAGAAACGAATCTGAAGAAAAAAGAAGTGAATGTATATCCTAATCCTTTTAAGGATGTGCTTCATGTTGCAGATATCAAAAATGTAAAATCTGTAACTGTTACAGATGTAGCGGGAAGAGTAGTGAAAACTATTGACAATCCAACTAATGAACTTCAGTTAGGGGAATTGAATGCCGGTTTATACTTAGTGACGATGAACTTTAAGGATGGTTCAAAATCAACAGTAAAAGCCATTAAAAAATAAAATTTTTTGAGTTAATAATTTCTGTAGGCAGCTGCATTCGTGCGGCTGCCTTTTTGTTATAAGGGGTAATTTCCTGACTTTAATATTCCCATTTTTATGAGATAGATTATTTCAAAATTCCGGGATTTATTATTGAGAACAGGTAAATAATATTCATTACTTATTTTTTTTGTGTTAATAATTTTAGTTTTTTTGTAGCTATTTTTTACAATTTAAGTCAATATGTTATTTATTGTTTTGTGAAATAGCTTTTTTATTAGTGGTTTTTTATTTTTGGATTAGATTAAACACAAAAAACCTCTCACTATGAAAAAAAAACTATTTTTAGAAAAGCTTTCATGTCTTGCTGTATTCTCTACCGCTGTAATGCAGGCTCAGAATTATCAAACCATGCCGGTTTCTTCAGGCTTTACAACCGATGTCATCGCTAACGGGATGGGTTCTTCCATGATGAGTACAAGCAATGATGTAGATGGAGTTTCTTACGCTTTTGTAGCTAAAGATTTTCAGTTGACACCCACAAGCCCAGCTATTACGTACGGTATTCCTGTTGATGGCATTATCAACTCTGTAGTTACAACAACTCCGGGACTTAGTTATGTTTTAGGAAACTTAAATGCGAATAATTCATTAAGGCTGGCTGCTGCCAATGATAGCGGAACTCTTACGTTTACAACTCCTAAAGCTGCTTTTACATTGTATATGCTTTCTACCAGTGGTAGTGGAACATCTAAGGTGAATGTAACAGTCAATTTTACGGATGGAAGTAGCCAGGTATTTTCCAATATAAGTCTTTCTGATTGGTATGGAGGAGCTAACTTTGCCATCAAAGGGATTGGAAGGATAAAAAGAACTTCAGATGCATTAGAATCAAGTAGTACAGATCCGAGACTTTATCAGAATGCATTGGCAATAGATGCGGTAAACCAGGTGAAACCTATACAAAGTGTGATGATAACTAAAGCAAGCGGATCGGGTTATCCTAATATTTTTGCATTTTCAGTTGACGAAAATATACAACTCAGTACCGCTGAAGTAAATGGTCTTAAAAAAGGAGATATTTACCCGAATCCTTTTAAAGATGTTTTTCATATTAGTGATATAAAAGGTGTTAAAACTATAACGGTTACAGATGTAGCGGGAAGAGTAGTGAAAACTATTGACAATCCAACTAATGAACTTCAGTTAGGGGAATTAAATGCCGGTTTATACTTAGTGACGATGAACTTTAAGGATGGTTCAAAATCAACGGTAAAAGCCATTAAAAAATAAAATTTTTTGAGTTAATAATTTCTGTAGGCAGCTGCATTTGTGCAGCTGCCTTTTTTTGTGACCAGTTTTGATAATAACTGGACAAAATATTATCAGAAAATGTCCATAAAATTATTATACATTTGCACCGAAAACTATAATATCCATGAATAAATTTAAACTATTTTTTTTAATACCATTATTTTATTCCGAATTTTCCCAGGCTCAGCGAATTGATAAAGAAATAATCAGTTTCCAGCTTTTAAAAGAACCGGTTTTTCCTACGGAACTTTCCAACAGAAATTATACGATTATGGTAAAGTCTCCCTATAACATTACAAAAGATGATGTCATCAGAATTTCAAAAGAAGACCACCAGAAAAAGGTAGACAATTACCAGGCTAATGTTGAAAATGCCAAGTATGAGCATCAGGAAAGATTAAAAGACTATGATGCTGAAGTAAAAAAACTTCAGGAAAAATACAAACTTGAATCTGCAGAATACAGCAAATTGTCAGCTGTTGAAAAAATTGCAGCAACCAATGGAGCTCCCGTACTGAGGCTTCCTTCAAGACCTATCCTTAATATTCCTCCAATGCCGGTGTACCAGCAGCCTGATCTGAGGGATGCTTTAATTGTGGATAACAAAATTCTGGCTTCTCAAATTGATGTGACCGGTTTTTCAAAAGGTGGAAATTATCTTGATATTGTCATTGAAATGGAAAGAACAAATTTTCAGGACAATCAGGGAAAAACTTTTGCCAACCAACCTACAAAAATCACAGCGAAGCAAGGCGGCGCAGTAAAGCTCGATAAAACCTACTTCTCAGATTTTGCAGAAATAGCAAGCGTTCCGACTAATGAAATTAATCTCAATGCTCAGGAAAAAAGATTCCTGCAAAGAACGATCGACCGCACAAGAAATATTATCAATGAAAACTTCGGGTATCAGACGATTAATTCTACGGTGACATTGGCGACGGTAAAAAACAAAGGAGAGTATGATGATCTGGAGAAAGCGTATATCTATGTGACGACCAATCTGAAAAAGCTTCAGGCGAAATCGGATTATGCACCGAACAAAATTGCCATGGAGAATATGCAGAAAGGAATTGATCTCTGGAAAACAGCTTTAACAAAAGTAAATTACAACGATAAGAAAGCTGTTTACAATCAGAAGATCGGAGAATACCTTTATTTTAACCTGATAAGATTGAATATTGCTTTAGGAAACTATCAGGAAGCAGAGAAATATTTAAATGAGTTACAGGAGCATTTAGTGGATATTAAACTATCCTACGATGCTAATCTTGAACTGAAAAGATTAGAAGAAAAAATTTATAATAACTAAAGAAAACGATATGATTAAACAGATTATTGCTTCGGCATTAATTACCGCTTCCGTGTACTCTTATGCACAGACGAAAGTAACAGAAGGAACAAAATTCACAGTGGATGCCAATCTTGAAACGGATGATAAACTGGTACTGGCAGATGATTACAATTCTTATATGTTCAGTGTTATCAATATTGACGGATTGATGAGAAATGTTTTCCCTCACAAGAAATTACTGATGAGAAAACTGGATCAGAACGGAAGTCTTGTGGATACTTATGTGAAAGATTATGCCAACAAAACGAATGGTGTTCTTCACAATTATCTGGGGTCGCAACAGATCGATGATGATAAATTTATAGCATTTACGGAAGAGTATTTCGGAAAAGAAAACAGAAAGGAAGTATTCCAGCATGTTTTCAGTAGAAAGGAAGGGACTTTTACAACAAAGAGTATTGCAAAATACAGCATCGAGTCTACCAACAAATCAGGAACTACTTATGTCCTTTTCTCAGAAAACGGGAAATATGCAGCCATATTCAATGACAGATATGCGAATAAAAAGACAGATAATGTCAATGATGTGCTGGTAATGGATTTAAGAACACTTTCTCCGGTCTGGAACAAAGAAATCACATTGAGCAATGATTATGTTGAAAAGTCTTTGACATTAACCAACTCAGCGAAAATCGTCCTATTACGTAAAGCCGCAGGCTGGAAAGAATCTTATAAGCTGGAACTGGTTTCCAATACTGAAGATAAAGACCTTCCGTTCGATGATAAATATATTCCTGAAAAATTATATGCTTTCAGTAAAAATGATAGTGATTATCTGGTGACTTTTGGAAGGAAAAATGCAGCGGTTACCATTGGAGCAAGTACTTTCGGAACGGTGATGTACTATGATATGAAGTCTGGGAAAGCAGTCATCAGCAATACCAATCTGGCTGGAAGCAAAGATATGAGCGATGTGAAAGTCATTAAAACGATTGTGAAAGGGGATGAAACTTTAATGGCTGTCCAGCAGGAGACGGTGACAAGACCGATGCCTACAGCAATGAACCGTTTCCCTGATCCTGTATATTCTCTGGATGCGGGAATGCTGATCAAGTTTAACAAAGAAGGTGAAGTAAAGCAATTCGTAGCAGCAGGAACTTCTACAGGAAAAAGAATTCATGTGGTTGAAGCCGGAGACAAACTTTATATTTCTGCTTTTTATCCTAAAGGAGCATTTGGTAATACAGGATTTTCTATGAAAGTTTTTGATTTTGCCAATCTGAAACCTCAGGAAGTAAGCCTTGATTATAAAGGTAGAAATTTCTTCCAGAACTACGGTTTTGCAGATGGAAATATGATTCAGTATGTTCCGAATGTCAATAAAATGATGTTCCTTCAAAAGAGCAGCAAAGAGGTTCAGATGTTCAGTGTATACAATTTTATAAAATAATCGTATTTTAGAAAAAATTATCACATGCAGATTCAGTCGGTTTCTATAGAAGATTATATCTCAAAAATTCCTGAAGAGAGACAGGAAGCTTTTAAAAAACTTTTTGATACGGTGAACGACAACCTTCCGAAAGGTTTTGAAGATGCTGCAAATTACGGGATGATAGGCTGGGTAGTTCCTTTGACAACATATCCTGCGGGATATCACTGTGCACCCGGGACACCGCTGCCTTTTATCAACCTTGCTTCCCAGAAGAATTTTATAGCACTCTATCATATGGGACTGTATTCAAAACCGGAACTTCTGGATTGGTTTGTAGGAGAGTATCCCAAATATTCTAAGAAAAAGCTGGATATGGGTAAATCCTGTGTCCGCTTCAAAAAAACAGAAGATATTCCTTTTGAACTGATTGCCGAGCTGAGTCAGAAAATGACTCCTGATGACTGGATCGGAATTTATGAATCACAGTATAAGAAATAAAAAGAGCCCTGAAATCTATTTGATTTCAGGGCTCTTTTTTATGCTGGAAGCTGGAGGATGGGAGTAGGAAGTTATATTTATGTTTAAAAACTATCAATTGTTATTCCTTGATGAGCAATCTGAATATTAAAAAGTTAATTAAATGGTGTGTATTTATTCATCGACATCCAGAAACTTCGGTCCTCCAGCTTCCCTCTTCCAGCTAAAAATGAATATCCCAGATTCCTGCTTTTCTTTCAAGCTCAATCAGAGCGGCTGCATTATCTGCAAGAGCTTCATAATAATCTTTTCGAACACTGTTATAGGTTCTCTGCGCATTCAATACTTCTAGGATAGAGCTTTCTCCTCTTTTGTAGCTATAAATGATTCCTTCCAGAATACTTTTGGCCTCAGAAAGCATTCCGTTATGAAATTGTCTGAGCTGTTTCTGAGTGGCTGTGTATTGCTGAAAAGCCTGCATTACCTCAGCTTTTATCTCCTGTTCGATCTGTTTATACTCAACTTCTGCCTGCGAATGGGCCATTTCTGCAATTTTCAATCCGGCATTTCTTCTGTTGGAAAATTTTAAAGGAATACTGATACCCATTTTTACAGCATTTACAGTGGGAGAAGGAGCAATTTCATTCGTTGCTTCAGTATGTCGTTCTGCTCCGGCGCTGATGCCCAGATCTATGATCCGATTAGCTTTTTCAAGGCTGATCTGACTTTTGGTTACTTCCGTATTTTGTTTCGCAGCCAATAAATCTGCTCTTTCATTTAAAGCCTGAAGAATCAGATCATCGATATTAAAATCTCTGTTGAAAGCATTAAAGTCTCCGGCAACATCTCTGCCGGTAATTTTGCCATCTCCCAGAAATACAGATAAACCGGTGAGAGCCTGCTGCTCTGCACTTTCAACCTGATATACTTCATTGAGCAAAGAAGCTGCTTCCAGCTTACTCTGTTTGGAAGTGACCAATGTTATCGTTCCCAATTTATACCGGATACTGTCGGATTTTGCCAATTGCTGCATGTTTTGATAAGAATCCTCCTGCACTTCAAGCAAAGCCTTCGATTTTAAAGCCTCAATATATCCTAAGCTGGCATCTGCACGAAGATTCCTGAAAAAATCCTGCAATTGTATTTTGCTCAGCTCCGATTGATTTCTTGCCAGATTTACCCTGGCCTTTCTTTTACCACCCAATTCAAGTGTCCAGCCAAGTGAGGCACCATACACATAACCCATACTTTGTCTTACTCCGTTATTGGTGGTTTCCATTTCCAGCTCAGGATCAGGGAACATATTAGCAGTCTGAATAGCTGCTTCGGACATGCTTACATTGTATTTTTGAGAAGCGTAGCCTAAATTTTTATTTCCTACAAGACTCAGGTATTCTTCAAAGGGTAAAAGCTCTTTTTCCTGTGCTTTCATCCCGGTGATGCTGAGCAATACGACAGATAATATGATAAAACGAACTCTAATTTTCATCTGATTCTAAATTTTGTTTTTTGTTTCGGCGTTCAGTCATAAAATAAATAGCCGGAAGCACGAATAAGGTTAAAATAGTAGAGAACATCAGCCCGTAAACAATTACTGTTGCCAGTGGACGCTGTACATCAGAACCGATTCCTGTGGCCAATGATGCCGGAAATAATCCGATGACAGCAACCGTCGCGGTCATCAGTACAGGTCTGAAACGGTCTTTTGCACCTTTGATGGCAGCCTCTTTCAGTTCATATCCTTTCTTCCGCAGATCATTGATATGAGAGATCATGATCACTCCATTCTGGATGGCCACTCCAAAGAGAGCGATAAATCCTACTGCTGAAGATACATTCAGAGACATTCCGCGGATATTAAGTGCCAGCATTCCCCCAAATAGAGCCAACGGAACGATAGACATCAGTACCAAAGCCTGCCTGAAATCTCCAAAGGCACCGTACAGCAGCAGAAACATAATAGCTAATGCCAGCGGAACAATAAATGCCAGCCTGGAATATGCCCTGTTTTGATTTTCAAACTGTCCGCCCCATTTGATCTGGTATTTCTCATGATCATATTGGATCTCTTTTTCAATTGTATTCTGTGCATTTTTCAGGAAGGAAGAAAGATCGGTGCCTCTTAAATTCAGCTTTACCGTAAGATGTCGTTTATTCATTTCTCGGGTAATGGTGCTTTCTCCGGTACTTAATTTCACTTCTGCGACCTGTGATAAAGGTATTTTGGCTCCGGAAGCTGAAGTAAGCATCAGATTTCCGATTTTATCCGGAGTATCGCGGCTGTCCTCTGTGTAACGGCATGAAATATCATACACTTTATTGCCGATAAAGATCTGGGAAATGGCTTTTCCTCCCAATGCGACCTCAATAAGATCGGCCACATCGGCAACATTCAATCCGTACTGGGCAATTTTATCTCTGTTGGCAATAATCTGCAGTTGAGGTAACGGTGGCTCCTGATCAATGGCAAGGTCTGCCGAACCCGGAATTTTATGTAAAGTAGACAATACATTTTCTGCAATTCTTCTGGTTTCTTTAAAATCTTCTCCATATACTTTTACCACCAGCTCACTGTGCGCTCCGGAGATTTTGTCCATAACTCCATCAATCATAGGTTGTGAAAATCCGACGGTGAATCCCGGCATGTCCTTATAATCTGCAGCAAGTTCTTTGATGAGGTCTGCTTTTGTTTTTCCTGAAGGCCATTCGCTGTAAGGCTTTATTCCGACAGAAACTTCAAAGTGGGAAGCAGTCCACGGGTCGGTACCATCATCGTTACGTCCTGCCTGAACCATCATATAGGTAATTTCAGGATGTTTCAGCGTGCGGGCTCGTAAGGTATCACTCATTTCTTTTGATTTGGCTAAAGAAATTCCGGGTGGAAGCTGTACCTGCAGCCATATAGAGCCTTCATCCAGTTCAGGTAAGAAATCTTTTCCCACATGCCAGGAGAGAATTCCGGCAGATACTAAAACAATCATAATGGGAATGAGAACTCTTTTAGGAGTCTGCATTATTTTTTCAATGCTTTTTCCATAGGCTGTGCTGAGTTTCTCCAGCCATTTATTGTGATAGATCTTCTGTGGTTTCCGATAAATTACATAAGCTAATCCCGGGATAAGAAGTAATGCTACAGCAAGGGCTCCCAACAGAGCATATCCAACAGTAAAAGCCATGGGGGTAAATAATTTTTTTTCCACTCTTTCAAAAGCAAATAATGGAAGGTAAGCCGTAATGATAATGATGGTGGAAAAGAAAATCGGTTTTGCCACTTCAATCACTCTTTGGGTAATTGTCTTTTCTTCCAGTGTTTCTTCTGAGTTTTCTTCTCTTTTCTTCAGGATGGTTTCCAGCATAACGATAGCTCCGTCTACAATGATTCCGAAATCAATAGCTCCCAGTGAAAGAAGATTGGCCGGAATATTGGTAAAATGCATTAGTATAAAAGCAAATAATAAAGAAAGCGGAATGGTAATCGCTACCAATAATGCTCCGCGCCAGCTTCCCAGAAATACAATCAGCACAATAATCACCAGTACAATTCCTTCGGTAAGGGTATGAGAAACTGTGGTAAGCGTTGTTTTTACAAGATCTGTTCTGTCCAGAAAAGGATGGATCTTTACTCCGGGTGGAAGTGTTTCATTATTAAGTTCTTCAATCGCTTCATGTACACCTTCCAGTACCTGGGAAGGGTTTTGTCCTCTTAGCAATAGTACAATTCCTTCTACACTTTCAGAATAATTACGGTTTCGGTCTGTGTAGCCAAGAACTCCTTTTCTTTCAAGGTTTCCGTATTTTAATGTTCCTATGTCATTCAGGAAAACAGGAACCCCATTCTGGGTTTTGACTACAATTTTTCCCAGATCATCCAGGTCTTTTACCAAACCTATTCCACGGATGACATACGCAAGGTTTCCGCGGGGAAGCATGCTTCCTCCGGCGCTGACATTATTTTTGGAGATTGTTTCGGTAACTTCTGACAGGGATAATCCATACTGTTCAAGCTTATGCGGATCCAGCTCAATCTGGAACTGGGTGGTAATTCCTCCGAAATTGGTGACATCAGCAATTCCTGAAACCTGCTTGATTCGGGGAATAATAACAAATTGCTGTAAATCTGTCAATTCCCGCAGGCTGTGGCTGTTACTTTCAATAATGTAACGATATACTTCGCCGATGGGAGAGGTGAGAGGATCTAATCCCGGCTGTGCCCCATAAGGAAGTTCCACTTCCGTCAGCCTTTCCTGGATACGCTGCCTTGCCCAGTAATCATCTATGCCATCATCAAAAACAATGGTAATAATGGAAAGCCCGAAGGTACTTTTGCTTCGCATCACATGCATTCCTGGAAGACCGTTCAGAGATCTTTCCAGAGGAATGGTAATTTGTTGTTCTACTTCTTCGGCGGCCAGGCCCGGAACCTGCGTTACCACCTGGGAAGTGACATCAGCAATATCAGGATAGGCTTCTATGGATAATCTGGTCCAGGAATAGTATCCGAAGAATCCCAGTAAAAGGAAGAGGGCAAGCATCAGCCATCTCTTCTGTATAGAGATTGTCAATAATTTCTTCATAGTTTTTCTTTTACATTATTTTGTATCCGGCATATAAATTCCGCCTTCGGTCATGATGGTTTCTCCGGGTTTTAATCCTGATATGATTCTTACAGTTTTCTCATCGGTTTCTCCCGTTGTCACAGAACGTCTGGTAAATTGGCTTTTTCCTGTTTTTATCCATACATATTGTGAACTGTCCTCCTGCATTAAGGCCGTTACAGGAATCATCACCGTCTTTTCAGGGGTTGTTGAGAAGTTTACGGTGGCGTACATTCCCGGCTTTAATTTTCTGTCCGGATTATCACATTCAATAAGAACTTTAATGCTTCGGGTATCTTCATCCACCATTTCATTGATGTGGTATACTTTTCCGGTAATATTTCTTTCGGGATAGGCACTCACTTTTACAGAAACCTGGTCGCCAATATTGACAAAGCGGATATCTTTTTCCTTTACATCACCGGAAATCCAGACTTTTGATAATTCTGCGATGATCACAACCGGATCTGCATCTCCCTTCAGATATTGGCCGTTGACAATTTTGTTGGAAATAACTTCTCCGTTAATGGGTGCTCTTACAACAAGCGGACTTCCTATGCCTCCACTTTTGCTGTTATAGACCTTCAGGGCAGAAGATGCATTGGAAAGGGATGTTTTTTTATTTTTAAAATCCGTTTCCGCTTCGTCCAGCTCTTTCTGGATACCGACTCCGTGTTTTACGAGGTCCTGCTGGCGTCTGTAATTTTTTTCTGCAAGCTGTACATCATTCAGAGCATCTGTGTAATCTTTTTGAACTGAAAAATAATCCGATGAAAGGATTTCAAAAAGTGGGTTTCCGGCAGAAACATTTTGCCCAAGCTGAATAAAAGATTTTGTAATCCTTCCGGAAAAAGGGCTGGCAATTTCCGCATAATGATTGGGGATTGCCTGGATTGTTCCCGCTGAAATCACACCGTCGCTGTGTTCCTGTTCGGTTACCATCTGTGTTTTAATTTTTTTGAAAACCGGATGGCTTTCCGGAATGGTGATCTGGTTGCCTTTTGTTATAATTTCCGGTTCTCTGCTTTGCTGAGCTGCATTGTCTTTACAAGAGACTGCAAAGAGAATAATACTACTTAAGATTATTTTTTTCATGATCTTAATACAATTGAGTGCTGTTGCTGATTTTTACTTTTTCTTTGTTATTTTTCCTGGTACTGAACCATTTCTTGCTTCTGGCTTCTTTCTGAGAGGATAGGGTAGGTCTCAGGAATATATTGGTAGATACAATGAAGAGAACTGTGATAAAGGCTTCCAGAGGATATCCCAAAGCGCATAATGCGCCTATGGCTGCTGAACACCATAATGTGGCTGCTGTATTTAATCCTCTTACGGTAAGGCCGTCTTTCATGATAACACCGCCGCCAAGGAAACCTATTCCACTGACGATGTAAGAAGTGATTCGGCCGGCTGCATCGCCACCAATTCTGATGGCAATCAGTACGAATGCCGCAGAACCGATGCATACCAGAGTGTTGGTGCGGAGACCTGCATTTTTTTTGCGCCACTGTCTTTCGAAGCCAATACCGGCTCCCAGACAAAATGCGGTAAGGAGACGAAGGGTAAATTCGAATGTATTCATAACTTTTCCTGTTTTTGTAAGCTTTTCAGCTGTACGGGAAAAGTGAGTACAACTAAAGCTTTTAAGATTGATAATTACTGTAAGGATCTGAGTCCATATTGCTTTATTTTTTACTGTGCAAAAGTAAAACTGACTGCCCTTTTTTGCCGTTAGAAAAGCTTTAGAATGTGATTAGAAAATCATTAGAGAAAGTTCCTTTCTGTTTTTTTTGATGATTCTGCAGGAAATAGTTGTTTATTATATCCTTTTAATATGTGTAAACTGTACCCATGATAAGCGATAAAATTTCAATACATTTGGAGGCTGATTTTTGTATGATGAATTTTACAATCTGTCATATGAAATAAAAGCTTGTTAAATCCCGGAGACTTCCTTCCATTATCTTTTGAATTATATATTGTAGAAATGAAAACATCAAACTTAGCAATACCGGCTACGCTTTTAGCGATTATCTGTGTGCAGGGAGGAGCCTCCATTGCAAAACAGCTTTTTCCTGTAATCGGAGCTATTGGTACAGTTACTTTAAGAATTGTACTTTCTGCTGTTTTGCTTACTTTGATTAACCGTCCTAAGTTTTTACAATTTAACAGCCAGAAATGGAAATACTGTGCGATCTATGGAGTTGGATTGGCTGCAATGAATCTTATTTTTTATATGGCCATTCAAAGAATTCCGCTGGGATTGGCTGTTACTGTGGAATTTGCGGGTCCATTATTTCTTGCATTGGCATTGTCCCGTAAACTGCTGGATGTCGTGTGGGCATTACTGGCCTGCGTGGGAATTCTGTTAATTGTTCCTTGGAAAAATGATCATGTCGATTTGCTAGGACTTGGATTGGCCTTTCTGGCAGGGATGTTCTGGGCCCTGTATATTGTAATGGGTGGAAAGGTTTCGAAAATAATGGATGGAAAAGATGCGGTTACCACCGGGATGATATTTGCCAGCCTTGTCATTATTCCCTTTACCATCTGGGATGGAGCCGTTTTCAATCTTACTCCTGCTATTTTTATAAAAGGACTTGGCGTGGCTGTTCTTTCGAGTGCTTTGCCCTTTTCACTGGAAATGATGGCCTTGAAAAAACTTCCTGCAAAGACTTTCAGTATTCTGATGAGTCTGGAACCGGCATTTGCCGCACTCTCAGGATTGGTTTTTCTTGCTGAAGAATTATCTTTTTTGCAATGGATTTCTATTGCCTGTGTAATTACAGCGAGTATTGGAACGACCGTTTTCAATAAGAAATCTCTTTCTCATGATTGATGAAATTTTTTAACCATTAAGTAAATGAAGGTTGTAAGGAAAGTTAAGATTCAAATACATTTGAATGAAGTTTCTGATCAATTACTGGGTGATAAACTCTACCTTAAAAGTAGTTTTATTCTGTTCTGATACAACTTTGATTTTTGCATTGTGAAGGTGAATAATTTTCTCCGTGAGAAATAATCCTATTCCATGACCTTTTTCACGTTTGGAGTTTTCACTTCTGAAAAAAGGCTCGAAAATATGCAGTAAATCTTTTTCATGGATACTATTTCCGGTATTGGTAAAACTGATTGTAAGAATTTTTGAATCCGTATTAACATCAATCAGGCAGGTATGTTCCGGAGAATATTTACAGGCATTGTCGATAAGATTGTTGAAGGCCACCTGAAGAAGATATTCATTTCCCTGAATGATAAGCTGATGTTCTTCCACGGAATCTTCTATGTTCAGAGAAACTTTATATCCTGAATTTTCTTTGGTGATTTTGGTATAAGATTCCAGAAGAACCTCGTCAAGACGTACTTCCGAAAAACTGATCTCATTGGGATCATAGCTTGCTTTGGCGAGATCCATTAAGCTATTGGACAGTTTTACCATATTCCGGGCATCATCCAGCGCGAATTGAATGGTTTCCTGATATTCTTCCCTGGTTTTATCTTTTACAGAAGCCAGTTCCAGTTCGGTGATGATGGCTGATAAAGGCGTTCTCAGTTCGTGTGAAATATTGGATACAAAATGTTTTTGCGAATCAAAGGAATTTTCAAGCCGTTCCAGCATTCCATTGAAGTTTTCAGCAAGCTCATTAAGTTCGTCTTTTTCTTTGGTTGTTTTCAGGCGTAACTGTAATTTCCCGGCGGTTATTTTTTTTATCTGAGTAACCATGTCCGTCAGCGGACTCAATGCTTTTTTGGAAAGAAATATTCCGGCCAGATAAATCAAAATCAGAATAATGAAAAACGAGATGAGACTGATGGTAAGAAGATGTGTAAGATAATCATATCCGTATTGATCATAGGCTGCTGCAGTTACCGCATACGTTTTTCCTTCATAATGATACACGATTCCAATGACCTGCAGATCATTGAGAAAGAAATTAATTTTCTTTTTTTGAAATATCTTGGAAAGCATTTCCGAAGTTTCCTTTACATAATCTACTTTGGCGTCATCATGATAAACCAGCTCCTTATTACTGTCATAAATCGCTACCTGAACTTCGTTAAGCGTTCTGGTATTGTTTTTATAAAGCTTGTGCATTTCCTGCTCGGGAAGTGAACTTCGGAAAAATAAATCGGCTTTGGCAATCGCTTCATTTTGAAGTTCGCTGTAAAAAGATTGTTCTCTGGCTTCTTTGGATGAATAATAGATCGAAATACTGTAAATACTTAAAAGCATTGCAGTGATTAAGGTAAAAAGCAGGGTAAGTCGGGTTCTTATTTTCATCCGGATATTTTTAATTTATCTCAATGCTTACTGTACAATACCTTTTTCGTAGTCTTTTTTAAGAATGAATCCCATGCCCGCTTTGGTATGGATCAGTTTGGTTTCAAAATCTTTATCTATTTTTTTTCGTAGATAATTGATATAGACATCAATAAAGTTGGTCCCCGTATCAAAATGGGTTTCCCACACCTTTTCTGCAATTTCACTTCTGGAAAGTACTCTTTCTGAATTTTCCATCATGAATTTTAAGAGATTAAATTCTTTCGGGGTCAATTTTATAGGCGTATGGTCACGGCTCACGGTTTTTTGTTCCAGATTCATTTCAATACCTTCATATGTAAGAACAGAAACTCTTTGGTGGGGCTGTTGTGAAAATCTTTTCAGAAGTACTTTGATCCTTGCTACCAGTTCACGCATTTCAAAAGGTTTGGTGAGATAATCATCAGCTCCGGCATCAAATCCTTCCAGCTTATCATCCGTAGTTCCCAATGCAGTAAGCATAATGACAGGAAGATTGGGTTTTAAACTTTTGATTTCATTACAGAATTCAAGACCATCTTTTTTGGGCAATACAATATCTGTAACTACCAGATCAAAATGGGTCTGTAAAGCCAGCTTCAGACCGGTATTTCCATCGTAAGCTGCAGTGACCTCAAACTCTGCTTCCTGAAATCCCTTTGCAATCAATTTTGAAAGTCTGTCGTCGTCTTCAATTAATAAAATATGGGGCATAAAATTCCTGAAGTGTTTGGGTTGGGGTGAAGAATAGATCAATATTCTCACAAATGTAATGAATTCTATTTTGTAATTTTGGTTCCGAAAATAGAATCGAATGTCTGAATTTAGATTAAAAAAGAAGTATGTGGCTGGATTTTTATACAGTCTGATGTTATTATTGGTACAGTGTCATAATAATGTTTCTGTAAGTACTGTAGATATCAGAAACGGAGACTTGCTTTTTGTAACTGCAAAAGAAACAGGGCTTTCCGGAGCGATTAATAATGTAACTCAACAACAAAAAACAGCTTCATTTGATCATATAGGAATTCTGGAAAAAGAGGGCCGCAAAATGTTTGTTCTGCATGCTGCACCAAAAGGCGGTTCTCAGAGACAAGATTTAAAAGACTTTATTAAAGATCAGAAAGAAGAAGGTCAGGAAGTGATTGTTTACCGGTTAAAACCGGAATATCAGAAGGCAATTCCTGAAGCGGTTAAAAAAGCGCATTCCATGCTGGGAAAACCTTACAATTTCAATTATATCCTTGATGAAAATTCCTATTACTGTTCAGATTTTGTGGAAAGAGCTTTTCGGGACGAACATATTTTCAAACTGGAACCCATGACATTTATTGATCCGAAAACAGGAAAAACAAACACATTCTGGGAAGAATTTTATACTAAGAAAAATCTCAAAGTCCCTGAAGGTGAGCCTGGTTGCAACCCAAACGGATTGGCCGGTTCTGGTAAATTAGAAAGAATAGGGAACTATTAAAACATAAGAGAAGCTCAACAGGCTTCTTTTTTTTATGTTAAATTTTAAAAAATATTAGTCTACTAATTTGGTGGACTAATATTTTTTTATATTTTTGTCACAGATTTAAAAACAAAAGTGTCATATGATCTGACAGAGTTTAACCCAAAAATGTTTAGCAATGATTACACCTAATCCCGGCCTGCAGGTTTTACAAAATAAAATTAACCTGCCTAAAAAAGAATTGTTATTGGAAATAGAGTTGAATGGTAAAATGAAATTTGAACATTTGATGAATACGATCTACAATCAATTTGGCATTTGTCATAGAGTGTTATCTGCTAACGTAGAGTATGTGAACGGGTATAGTTTCGGTTCAGTACAGTTATATATTAATGTCAATTCAGAAGATTTTCAGCAGCTTGAAGTCTATCTGAATAAAAATAAACTTATCAATACGACGGTAGAATATACCTGCAGAACTTATTTTTAAGTGAGATTCATATAGTTTTAATTACTCAAAGCGTCAGGTTTTTACCGGGCGCTTTTTATTTTGCACTATAACAGATTTAAATGACGAATCAAATTGCTGCAGAACAGAGATGCCTCAAGGGAGTTATTCTGAGCGAAATGAAATGTAGTAAAGAATCTTATATATTTGATTGGCAATAAGATTCTTCCTTCGTCAGAAATCAAAGATTCGACGTAGTCAATGACAGAAGTACAGAAGTAAAACAAAAAAAGCGCTCAGATATTCTGAACGCTTTTATAAAATTTTTGGCTTATCCCTTTAGTTAATACCGGAGATTAATAATTAACAAGGTTTTCTTATTGATAACCCTCCGACAGGCTCAGGGTGACAACCCTAAAACCAACCGAAATTTTTAAACATTGTCAGGCTGAGCCTGGCGAAGCCATTATTTAAAGATTAGCTCAATAAAATAATTTTAGATTCTTTCAATGTCAGCACCAATAGCTCTCAGTCTTCCATCAATATTTTCATATCCTCTGTCGATTTGCTCGATATTGTGGATAATAGATTTTCCTTCAGCAGAAAGAGCAGCAATAAGAAGGGCGTTTCCGGCTCTGATATCCGGGGAAACCATTGTCGTTCCTCTTAACGGAGCTTCCTGGTTCAATCCGATTACCGTAGCTCTGTGCGGATCACATAAAATGATCTGAGCACCCATATCAATTAATTTATCCACAAAGAATAATCTGGATTCAAACATTTTCTGATGAACCAGAATACTTCCTTTGGCCTGAGTAGCCACTACTAAAATAATAGATAATAAATCCGGTGTAAATCCAGGCCATGGCGCATCCGAAATCGTAAGGATAGAACCATCAATAAATTTCTGGATTTTATAATGCTCCTGTGCAGGAATATAGATATCATCACCGCTTTGCTCAAGCTGAATTCCCAGTTTTCTGAAGGTATTCGGAATCACACCAAGCTGGTTCCAGTTTACATTTTTAATGGTGATTTCAGATTTTGTCATGGCTGCAAGACCAATCCATGAACCGATCTCTACCATATCCGGAAGCATGGTATGCTCAGTACCTCTCAGATATTCAACCCCTTCAATAGTAAGAAGGTTGGATCCGATTCCTGAGATATTGGCTCCCATTCTGTTCAGCATTTTACATAATTGCTGAAGATAAGGTTCGCAGGCAGCATTGTAGATTCTTGTTTTTCCTTTAGCCAGAGCAGCTGCCATTACAATATTGGCCGTTCCGGTTACAGAAGCTTCTTCCAATAGGATGAATTTTCCTCTCAGTTCTTTAGCTTTTAAAGAATAGAAATATTCCTCTTCATCATAATTGAATTCAGCACCTAATTCAACAAGTCCCTGAAAGTGAGTATCCAATCTTCTTCTCCCGATTTTATCACCACCCGGAGTCGGCATATACGCTTCTCCATAACGGGCAAGCATTGGTCCCATCAGCATAATGGATCCGCGAAGTTTGGCTCCGTCTTTTTTAAACTCGTTAGATTTTATATAATCAAAATTAACCTGATCTGCTTTGAAAGTATAATCTCCCTGTCCGTTTTTGGTAATTTTTACTCCAAAATCCCCAAGAATTTCAATCAGTCGGTTCACATCATGGATATCAGGAATATTTTTGATTCTTACTTCTTCGTCTGTCAGAAGAACAGCACATAAAATTTGTAGAGCCTCATTTTTGGCTCCTTGTGGAGTTATTTCACCCTGCAGTCTTTTTCCTCCTCTTATTTGAAATGTTCCACTCATTATTTTCTGTTTTTATGATTGTTATTATGCCTTCTTTTGTTGGGCTGGTTATTATTTTTATTGTTGCTGTTGTTCCTGTTGTTGTTATTATTGTTCCTGTTGTTATTATTGCTGGTGTAATAGATTTTACTCTTTTCAAGAGAATCTATTCCGGTAAGATCCAGCCTGTTTTCAGACAGTTCTTTCAGGTGGCGGAAAATAACATCATCCGTCACATGTTCTTTATTATAGACATTATAAGACTTCTTCATATTGTTGGCAATCACCTCGATAAGGGCTTCTTTTTCATCACCCGTTTCCAGTTCGATTGCTTTTTCTATCAATTGAAGAATACTTTTTCCGTAGAACTTAAAGTCACCTTGAAGTTTTGGGTATTCCATTCTTTTAGGTTTTTCTGCCAGCTGTTCCATCGTTGGGAACGGATAAGGAGAATCTACATCCAGATCATAGTTGGCAAGAATAAAAAGATGGTCCCAAAGTTTATGTTTATAATTTTCCTCGTCGCGAAGTTGTGGGTTTCTCTGACCCATAAAATCGATGATTGCCATAGCCATTTCATTCCTTTCATCTTTGGAAGGAAGTTCTTTGCAGCGCTCAACCAACTGTTGTATAATTCTGCCATATTCCGGCATATGAAGCTGAGTTTTTTGGGTGTTGTATTCCATAGTATGCAAATATATGCATTAAAAGAAAAATTGTCTCGGGAATCTGAAAAATTTATGATTTTTTAATGAAAAAAATTGAATGCCTTTCATCTTGATTTATTAGGTAAAATGAAAATATTTCCCATTTATTTGATTTTGTTTTTAATAAAATTGTATCTTGTTTAATAGATTGATAATTAATTACAGCGATGAAAAAAACAAACTTTTTCCTTTCACTACTGGCTTTAGCATTAATGAGCTCATGCCGTACAAGTGATGAATTAATCACAGAACCTACCAAGCAGGAAGAGGTTCATAACAAAACAGTGAATGTGACCAATCATGATGGCCGGCCTTTCAGTACAGGAAGCGGTTCAGGTTCTGCCCAAAGTAAATTCGTAGCAGGACCGGGTGGCGGAGTTCTTATGCAGGGCTTTTACTGGGATGTTCCGGAAGGTGGTAACTGGTGGAATACCGTTAAAGACAAAATAACAGCGTGGTCCAATGCAGGAATTGGGGCAGTATGGCTGCCGCCGGCATCAAAAGCACAGAACGGTGCATATTCTATGGGGTACGATCCTACAGATTACTATGATTTTGGAGATTTTAATCAGAATGGAAGCACGGAAACCCGTTTCGGATCCAGAGCTGAACTGGAAGCATTGATTACGAAAGCCCATGCCGAAAATATGCAGGTATACGCAGATATTGTAATCAATCATAACAGTGGAGGACAGTCTGAAGCCAATCCTTTTACAGGAACCAATACCTGGACTAATTTTTCAGGAGTGGCATCAGGGAAATTCCAGAGAAACTATAATGACTTTTACAAAAATGCTTATGGAAATAATGATGAAGGAGCTTTTGGCGGTTTTCCGGATTTATGCCACGCGAATCCTCATGTGCAGGACTGGCTTTGGGGAAGAGATGATTCTGTCGCAAAATATTATAAAAATGTGATGAAATTTGACGGCTGGAGGTTTGATTACGTTAAAGGGTTCGGGCCATGGGTGGTTAACACCTGGAATTCTAACGTAGGTGGATTTTCTGTTGGAGAATTATGGGATTCCAATGTCAACACATTGGAGTGGTGGGCCAACAATGCCAACAGTTCCGTATTTGATTTTGCGGCTTATTATAAAATGGATGAAGCCTTTGATAATGGTAATCTAAATGCTTTGAATGATGATATGATGTGGAAAAGAAATCCATACAAAGCAGTCACCTTTGTTGCCAATCACGATACCGATATCATTTACAATAAAATGCCGGCATATGCCTATATCTTAACCCATGAAGGATATCCTACCATTTTTTACAGAGATTATGAAGAATGGTTAAATAAAGAACGACTGAACAATCTGATCTGGATTCACAATAACAAAGCCACCGGAACAACTTCCATTCTCTACACCGATAATGATGAATATATTGCAAGACGTAACGGTTATAATGGTAATCCGGGACTTGTAGTTTATATCAATACGTCTTCAAACTGGCAGGAAAGATGGATAGAAACCAACTGGAGCAGCCAGCAGATCAAAGATTTTACAGGGAACTCAAGCTGGTACCCAACAACTCAGGGAGATAAATGGGTGAAAATCCAGTGCCCGCCGAATTCTTATTCTGTGTGGTCGCTGAATTTATGAGTAATGAGCAATGGGTAAGTATTGATAATTGATAATTATAATTGATTAAGCTGGTAAGAGATTGCTCTTCAGTTTAATTTTTATTAAACATTAAACAAGCAAAACTATACGTCTTATTTATCATTCCGTAGGAATATCTATACAAAGCATTAATATTGTAGGAAATTCTTACGGAATGATCTTTTTATAAGTTAAATGAAACGGTGTAAGAATCATTGATTACACCTGAATAAATTTTTTCTTCTGATGAAGGTCCGGTAAATAACATTTCTGATTGGCCAGTTTCATCCTGTTTCTGGAAATAAGATCATAAGCCTTGTCCCTTAAAAATGCCGGAATGATTTTTCCGATAAACGAAAGTTTATATATGCCTCCCAACAAGTTAGCAATTTCCAGTACTGCCTTTGACTTGATCAGATAAAACCGTCCGGGTTTCCACAGATACATAGTATTGAATACATTGGTTTCCAGTCCTCTTTCGGATAAAAACTGCTGTCCGAAATCAGATTGAAGAGAAGCAAACATGAACTGGTCTTTATTGTCCCGCTCCAAAATCCATTGTACCCAGAAATTGCAGACTCCGCAATCTCCGTCAAAAAATACAATATGCTTATTTTCCCAATTTTCCATGACGTTATTTATTAAATAGAATTCTCCTTTCCGTGTCTTCTTTTACTTTTTTGAAATAATGGATAAGATCTGCACGCTGTTCATCCGACAGTTTAGCATTCTGATGTCCTAAATAATAGGATTCAAGCGGCATCTCTTTTTTTTCAACCATTTCTATACATTCCTCAAGTTTATGAAGCTGTCTTTTAGGTTCATACACTGCAAAGGTAGAAAAATTAAGATGATTCCTGCCCTCGTCAATATGATTTTTTACCCACCATGACATCGGGGAGATATTGCTGTACCATGGATACTTTGTTTCATTGGAATGACAGTCATAACATGATGTTCTGATAGTATGCGCTATCTTTTCAGGAGTATTTTTAATTTTCAGAAAATCCATGCCGGGAGTTGGCGGCGGATTCGTTTTATCGATCGGAAAAAACTGTATGATGATAAATACAACGAGAATGACAACAATTATTTTTTTCATAGCGGATGTTCATGTTTTTATAATATAAAGATAGTTAATTTATTTTTAGTGAGAAGTTGAAAGCTGGAAGAGGGAAAACCTTTCAAAAAATGTTGTAATAGTGTATTTTTTCGGCAATTACTATGTTATTTTCATGGTGATATCAAACATCCTCTTTTCAACTTCCTTTTCCTATTAAATTCTTACGTTGAGTAATTCTAAATTGGACGGTATACTGTTGTTTTTATTTAAGTTAATCTTAAAAATGACTAACTTAATACCACAATTCTGACCAGATATTGTGCCGTTGAAAATATTTGTTTATAGTTTTTAACTATCGTTGAAATAAAAATTAATAGATTGTATTTATTAAACAAACGTTGTAGGTTTGTGATGTTCTTAGAACACAATTGGAAACTGTATTAATCAACATAAAAAATAAATAAACGACAATGGAAAAAGATTTGAATGACATCAGTAAATGCCCGTTTCACAACGGAACAATGAAGAAGAATGTAGCAGGAGGAGGAACCCAGAATTCTGATTGGTGGCCTGATCAGCTTAGAGTAGATCTTCTGCGCCAGCATTCTTCCCTTTCAGATCCTATGGATAAGGATTTTGATTATGCCAAAGCATTCGAAAGCCTAGATCTGGAGGCTGTAAAAAAAGACCTTCATGCATTGATGACAGATTCTCAGGATTGGTGGCCGGCCGACTTTGGTCATTATGGCCCTCTGTTTATCCGTATGGCATGGCACAGCGCCGGAACGTATCGTGTAGGTGACGGAAGAGGTGGAGCAGGAGCTGGGCAACAGCGTTTCGCACCGTTGAACAGCTGGCCTGATAACGTAAGTCTTGATAAAGCACGAAGATTATTGTGGCCCATCAAACAAAAATATGGAAGAAACATCTCATGGGCAGACCTTCTTATCCTTACGGGAAATATTGCTCTTGAATCTATGGGCTTTAAAACATTTGGATTTGCGGGAGGACGTGCAGACGTTTGGGAACCGGATTCCGATGTTTATTGGGGATCTGAGAAGACATGGCTTGGAGGTGATTTACGTTATGCTCACGGTTCGGAGGGAGTAGCAGAAGGACATTCAGCGGTTCTTCCTACCGATGATGATGCAGATGGAGATATTCATTCAAGAAACCTTGAAAACCCTTTGGCTGCCGTACAAATGGGACTTATTTATGTAAACCCTGAAGGTCCGGACGGAAATCCTGACCCTATTGCTGCTGCCAAAGACATCCGTGATACTTTCGGACGTATGGCGATGAACGATGAAGAAACTGTTGCTTTGATTGCCGGAGGACATACTTTCGGTAAAACCCATGGAGCAGGTCCGGCAGATCATGTAGGAAAAGAACCTGAAGGAGCTGGAATTGAACAGCAGGGATTGGGCTGGGCAAGCACGTATAAGTCTGGTAGCGGAAGAGACGCGATTTCCAGCGGACTGGAAGTAACCTGGACAGAAACTCCTACCCAATGGAGTAATTACTTCTTTAAAAATCTTTTTGAAAATGAGTGGGAATTAACAAAAAGCCCTGCAGGAGCTCACCAATGGGTAGCCAAAGACGGTGCTGAAATCATTCCTGATGCATTTGATGCTGGCAAAAAACATAAACCAACCATGCTTACCACAGACCTTTCGTTAAGAATGGATCCTGTATACGAAAAAATTTCAAGACACTTCTACGAAAATCCTGATGCGTTTGCCGATGCGTTTGCCAGAGCATGGTTTAAATTAACACACAGAGATATGGGACCACGTGCCCGTTATCTGGGACCGGATGTACCACAGGAAGAACTGATCTGGCAGGATCCTATTCCGGAAGTCAATCACGAACTGGTTGATGAAAATGATGTGGAGGCATTGAAATCAAAAGTTTTAAATTCAGGACTAAGCAATACAGAACTTATATCTACAGCCTGGGCTTCCGCTTCTACTTTCAGAGGAAGTGATAAACGTGGTGGTGCCAACGGAGCCAGAATCAGACTGGAGCCTCAAAGAAACTGGGAAGTCAACAATCCTTCTCAATTGAATAAAGTATTAAATGTTCTGGAAGGAATCCAGAAAGAATTCAACGATTCTCAAAACGGAGGAAAAAAAATATCATTGGCAGACTTAATTGTACTAGCAGGAAATGCTGCTGTTGAAGTGGCTGCCAGAAATGCTGGTCAGGACGTAAAAGTTCCTTTTGCTCCGGGAAGAATGGATGCTTCTCAGGAACAGACGGATGTAGAATCTATGGGTTACCTTGAGCCTGCAGCGGATGGATTCCGAAATTATCTGAAAAGAAAATATACGGTCTCTACAGAATCTTTACTGATTGACAAAGCACAGCTATTAACCCTTACCGCTCCGGAACTAACCGTATTGGTCGGAGGAATGCGTGCTTTGGATACGAACTTTGACGGTTCAAAACATGGTGTATTCACCAGCCGTCCGGGCGTTCTTACCAATGATTTCTTTGTAAATCTTCTGGATATGGGAACTCAGTGGAAAGCAATGTCAGATGACAGAGAACTTTATATAGGAACTGACCGAAAAACAGGTCAGCCAAAATGGACTGCTACGCGTGCAGATCTTGTTTTCGGATCCAATTCTGAATTGAGAGCCGTGGCTGAGGTATATGGAAGTGCTGATGCACAAGGTAAGTTTGTGAAAGACTTTGTGGCAGCATGGACGAAGGTGATGAATCTGGACAGGTTTGATCTGGTTTAATAAGTAAAAAATTGAAAATAAAAAAACGGGCTGCCTTTGCAAAGACAGCCCGTTTTTTTATACTTATCGGTGATTTTGAAAGGGTAATGGAGCTTGTTTATTTTATTGACCTCTTTTTAATGTAATAATTTCATCTACTAATAATGGAATCACGTTTCTAGCCATAGCAATGAAATCCTGATCCTCCGGTTTTATTGAAATAAATTCTATATCATAATCTCTGTTTTCTTCTTCCCCAGTCATTATAAAACTGGATCCGGAATTAAAGTCTCTTCCCTCAATATAGGATGTCCATGGAGATTGAGTAGCTTTATTACATATTTCCATGATGTTTTTTAATTCTAAATCTGTCATTTTACTTTTGTTTTAGTCGGATTTTTAATTAATTGTTGGATTAAATAATTTTTGGCCTGCTATGACATTATTTCTGTTCCGGGTTAAATTTACAATTTAAGAATTTGCCATGAAGATATAAAAACAAAAAACCACCCTTAAAAAAGGATGGTTTGTAGACCCACAGGGATTCGAACCCCAGATGACTGAACCAAAATCAGTAGTGTTACCGCTACACCATGGGTCTGTTTCTATGTCGCGAAATTATAGAAATTATTTTAAATATGAAAATCTAAATTAAAGATTAATTAACATAATTAGTAAGAAGATAGCTTTATGTATTGATATCCAAAGAATTATTTTTCATTAAAAATTTTAAAAAAAATCTTCTTCTACCCATAAACAGTAGATTTGCGGCTATTGTTAGATTGAAAGAGTAGGGCTTACATTAATTTATCCGATGGATAATAACATCCAGCCTCCTTCTCCCAGCTTCAATCTGTTAAATAATAAAACCTTATCTTTGCAAAAAATTGGGCTCCAAAAGTTGGAGTAACCCATTAATAACATATCCTGAGCAAAGCAAAAGGATTATTAAACATTTTTTATGTCAAATATTGTCGCAATCGTTGGACGTCCCAACGTAGGAAAATCCACGCTTTTTAATCGTTTATTAGAAAGAAGAGAAGCTATTGTAGATTCTACAGCTGGTGTTACCAGAGACCGTCACTACGGAAAATCAGACTGGAACGGAGTAGACTTTACGGTAATTGATACCGGAGGTTATGATGTAGGTACAGATGATATCTTCGAAGAAGAAATCCGTAAGCAGGTACAATTAGCGGTGGATGAAGCCACTTCTATTATCTTTATGATGAACGTGGAAGAAGGGCTTACTGATACAGACCACGAAATTTACAGACTTCTCAGAAGATCCAACAAACCTATTTATATTGTTATCAATAAAGTAGATTCTTCCAAGGAAGAACTTCCTGCAACAGAATTCTATCAGTTAGGAATTGATAAATATTACACACTTTCTTCTGCTACAGGTTCAGGAACAGGGGATTTGTTAGATGATATCGTTAAAGATTTCCCTACTACAGAATATAAAGATCCATTTGAAGGATTGCCTAAAATTACGATTGCAGGCCGTCCAAACGTAGGAAAGTCCACGATGACTAATGCTTTATTGGATGTTGAAAGAAATATTGTAACCGATATCGCAGGAACTACGAGAGATAGTATCCAGACTTTATATAACAAATTCGGACACGAATTTGTGTTGGTAGATACTGCAGGGATGAGAAGAAAGTCTAAGGTAAACGAAGACCTTGAATTCTACTCTGTAATGAGATCGATCCGTTCTATCGAATATTCTGACGTGGTGATCATCATGGTGGATGCTACACAGGGATGGGAATCTCAGGATATGAATATCTTCGGACTGGCTCAGAAAAACAGAAAAGGAATCGTAATCCTAGTGAATAAGTGGGATTTGATCGAGGACAAGCAGACCAATACGATGCGTGATTTTGAAAAATCAATCAAAGATAAAATCGGTCAGTTCCAGGATATTCCAATCTTATTTGTTTCAGCTTTAACGAAACAAAGAATTCTGAAGGCTGTAGAAGTAGCTATGCAGGTTTATGAAGACCGTAAGAAGAAAATTAAAACTTCAAAACTGAATGAAGTAATGCTTCCGATCTTCGAAAATACACCGCCGCCGGCATTGAAAGGAAAATATATCAAAATCAAATATTGTGTTCAGCTTCCTACACCGTCACCACAGTTTGTGTTTTTCTGCAACCTTCCACAGTATGTGAAAGAACCATATAAAAGATTTACTGAAAATCAGCTGAGAAAAGAATTCGGATTTACCGGAGTTCCGATTGAAGTGTATTTCAGACAAAAATAATAGAACAAATGTTCATCGGAAATCTCCGGCAAGCGAAGCTTGCCGGAGATTTTTATATCACCCAACCAGACTTTCTCTTCCAGGCCGATCTTTCAATTCGTTTTTTAGTTGTAATTTTGCGGCAATTAATATCAATTAACTGAAATTAAAAATAAAATTTTCATGCTTACTATTTTATCGCAACACTTTTCTCTTGTCAACGAATGGATTAACGAACTTAGAAACGTTACGATCCAGCATGACCGAATGAGATTCAGAAGGAATATGGAAAGAATCGGGGAGATTGCCGCTTTTGAAATCAGTAAAGGGCTGGAGTACAGAGAAGTTGAAATTCAAACTCCTTTAGATACAATAAAAAGCAGGGAAATAGCTGTGCAGCCGGTTATTACAACCATTTTAAGAGCAGGTGTTCCGTTATTCGAAGGAATCCTGAACTATTTAGACAGAGCAGACTGCGGTTTTGTGGCAGCTTACAGAAAACATGATGCCAACGATTATTTCTCAATCAAACAGGATTATCTTACGTGCCCAAGTATTGAAGGCAGACTCCTTATTGTAGCTGATCCTATGCTTGCAACTGGCGCTTCTCTTATTGAAGCCATCAAAGATTTGCTGACCAACGGAAATCCAACCCAGCTTCATATTGTTGCAGCCATTGCATCGAAACAGGGAGTAGAAACTGTTCAGAATGCATATCCTGAAGCTCATATCTGGGTAGGAGCCATTGATGAACACTTAACTTCAAAAGGGTATATCACACCAGGATTGGGAGATGCCGGGGATTTGAGCTACGGAGAAAAACTTCAGCGATAATTAAGAAAGATTCCAGAAATCTTTTATTAAGTTCAATAATAAATCAGGTCGTACTTTATCTATAGGATGCTTTGTATCCGGAAGTACGGCCAGTTTTGCATTTGGAAGGCTTCTGTAAACCCTTGAACTCTCTTCCAGCGTTACCATATTGTCTTTATCACCCACCATAATTTGAACCGGAGTGGTAATCGTAGCAAAATTATTTTCCAGAGGAGGATTTTTACCTAAATCAATCATTAAATCAGCAATACCAGGAAGAAGCTGTTTCCACTTTGTTCCGTGCTGTGATTCTAAAAGCTGGGCATACTGCGGAATTTTTTCAAGGATAACATCGGGATTAAGCATCTTACTTTCTTTTAAAGCCTGTTCTTCAGTCCAGTCGAACTTTGTGCCCAGTGTTATAACAGAATTTACATTCTCAGGATTTTCCATTGCGTAGCAAAGTGCGACATAACCACCCATGCTGTGCCCGAAAATAGATACGTCTGTCAGATGGTTCACTGTACAATACTCCGATAATTCCCCGACATACTTTTTAATATTGAGGCCGCCTTCAGGAAGTTTCAGGTCTCCATGTCCTGAAAAAAGAGGAGTATGAACTGTAAAATAGGATGACAGGACATTCAGATAAGGTTTGAAAATGTCGCTGTGACCTAAAGCTCCGTGCAGTAAAATCAGATTGGGCATAGTTGTATAGTTTCCTGAAAATTAGGAAAAAGAATTGAATCGTGAAAATGGATGAGGTGGAAGTGTAAGAGTGTCTGAGAGTTTTCGGGTTTAAAAATATTTTTGATTATTTCTCCGTACAGAAATCCCGAAACTCGCACCTAGCACCCCGTTCCCATATCAAACATCCTCAGCCATCACCAAAACACTTACTTTATTATCTCCGGCATTTAAAATCTCCCACGCGACTGATGAAACCGTATTTCCTGTTGTGAAAACATCATCAATCAAAAGAATATGTTTTCCGGTAACAGGCTTGGTTGTGGAGAATGTATTGATAGTTTCCAGCCTGTGCTTCTTGTCTTTTAAGGCCTGTGCTTTAGAATAATGATTTCGTTTGATTAAATTATGATCAAAAGGAATGTTATAAAATGAAGATAAAGTTTCGGTAAACAAATGAAGCTGGTTGTATCCCCGTTTCTTCAGTTTCTTTGGATGAAGTGGTACACTTACTAAAAGGTCAGGGAAATTATCTTTGAAATCAAGTCGTTCTGCTGTCCAATCGGCTAAGATTTTTCCTGTTTTTTCCCTGCTTCTATATTTCAGATCGTGAATAATCTGACGGCTTAAGCCTTCTTTTTCAAACTGTATTAAAGCGAATGCGTTTTCAACCGGAAAAAATAAACTGCATTTTTCCTTAATCGGATTATTTTCAAAATAATTGTAATGGGTAAAGTGAACCTGGCTGAAACAAAGATCACAAACCAAAAGTTCAGGATCGATGATTCTGTTGCAGTGAATGCAGCGGTTAGGAAACAATATGTCTAATATCATAGTGTGTTTTTACTAAGATATGAAAATAATTGTCAATTTTTGCTTCCCAAAGTCAATAGTGAATTATTATTGTTCGCGAATTTTATGAGCTAATTATTTCATGTAGCAAAAAGGAATTTTTTCGTTGTTGAGTGGAACGCCATAGCGCCTGAAAAAGCTATTAAATAGTATAGAAAACTTTGCAAATTCTGCGTTTAGAAAAATTAGTTACCCGTAAATTTCAGCAGCAAATCGATTATTCATAAACCCGAATCCCGCATCCTGAACCTCACATAAAAATTCGTATTGACAATTCACCATTCACTTTTTAAATATCATCAAACGTCTTCCTGATCTTCTCAACAGCATTCTTCATACTCATATTAAAATGTTCCTTTTCCAGTCTCACCGGTGGTGCCTGTCTTACTTCACAGTCAGGAATACTGCAGGATTCGCATGTAACGCCTACATTAATGGTTTTTAAAGATGGAGACTTGATAAAGCCTATTTTTTTAATCGTTTGGGAATTCAGTAAAATACCCAGGCAATAACTTCTGTTACTTCCATCTGAGAATGGATTTTTTTGTGAAGTAGAAATTACCAGATAACTTATTCCCTGATCTTTATAATGAGAAACCTGAGCATCCGTCAGGGTTTCATTTTCTTTTAAATCACCAAGATTTTTTACCGCAATCCATCTTCTGCAGTAATGCTCGTTCATTGCATTGGCATGAGGAGCCTGCTGATGATTAAGATGAAGCTCCTTTAAAATCTGGATTTTATCCGAATTTTTCTTTTTTACCAGACATAAATAAAAAAGATCTTTGATTCCCATTTCAGCCGAGAGGATGTTGGTCAGCCGGTAATAAAATGTTTCAGGCGAGTGGGTGAAACTGCTGATAAGACTCTCAAAATTTTTAGGTTCCCATGTATTTTGCTGGAAAAATTCTGAGGTCTTTTCAATGACAGGCCCCTTTGAAATGAGCAATGCTCCTGCGAAATAAGAGGCGTAAAAGTTGTTCAGAATTTCTTCAAAACTTCCGAAATCAAGCCACGAATAGGTATTGGGACGGTTTTTTAATTCCAGTACATTGAAGCCGATTTCTTTAGCCAGAATAAATGTTTTCTGATCCTTTTCCAGTTTTTGATTCAGCAGCAATAGTTTTTTTTCAGGAATGAAAAGAGAGCGGAGATTATCCAGAGTTCCATATTTTTCAAAATCTTCAGACTGAATGGTGTAACTGAATTTTTCTGAAAGAATTGCCTCCAGGATGTCAGACCTTAGATCTTTTCCGGGTTGTAACTGATTTTCCCGGGTAAACAGATCAACCTTTTCTTCAATTTCCGGAAAATAGTTATCATATAATTCCTGAAATGACCTTAAGACGGCAAAATAAAATCTTTCCTTACCAAGATTATAATTCTGAGAAATTTCGATCAGGGCATTAATAAAAGCCGTTACTTTTTTCGGAGCATCGCTGATAATGCTGATGAGGTTGTTTTTATTAATTCCGAATAACTCCAGCGGAACTTCTTTAAAGAAATCAGACTGCAGGATTTCATTAAAAGGGGAAAGGCTTTTATCAAGTTTGGTAGAAACCAGATCATCAAAAGTACAGCTCAGTGCTTCAGAAAGCTGAATGATTTTATCGTGCTTGGGATATTTTTTTCCGTTTTCAATTTCGTTGAGGTAAGATTTTGATAATCCTGTCTTTACAGCAAGATCCTGCAGAGACCAGTTTTTCTTTTGTCTCTGCTGTTTCAGTTTTAGCCCGAAAACTGTTTTGATAAAGTCGCTTTCTGAATTCATTACTCAAATATAAATAAATAGATGCGATTATTCGCATAATAATTTTTAAATAAATTTAGCGAACGTTCGCTATTTGTGAAAATTTTTATTTATGTTTGTAATATCAAATCACAAAATCAATAAGTTATGGAAACAAAGACTCAATTAGAAATAAAGTCACAGAAGCAGTTTGAGGAAATATTTACTCCCGATTTGACAGATTTTCTGATTTCGCTTCATCAGAACTTTAATCATAAAAGACTTGAACTTTTAGAAGAAAGAAAAATTACTCAGCAAAATTTTGATAAAGGAAATCTTCCTGAGTTCTTGAAAGAAACTGCAGACATCCGGACTGGAAATTGGGTATGTGCTCCGCTTCCTGACGATATGCTGGATAGAAGAGTAGAAATTACCGGTCCTGTTGACCGCAAAATGATTATCAATGCCTTGAATTCCGGTGCTTCTACCTTTATGGCCGACTTTGAAGACAGCAGCTCGCCGGTGTGGGAAAACTGTATTCAGGGGCAGGTTAATCTTTCTGATGCCATTAACCGGACTATTGATTTTGTTAACGAAAAAGGAAAGGCTTATACCCTTAATGAGAAAACGGCTGTTTTACAGGTTCGTCCACGCGGACTGCACCTTCCTGAAAAACATATTGAGATCAATGGAGAAAAAGCTTCCGGATCACTGACAGATTTTGGAATATTTTTCTTCAGAAATGCAAAACAGCTTTTGGAAAACGGTAGCGGTCCTTATTTCTATCTTCCAAAACTGGAACATTATAAGGAAGCACGCTGGTGGAATGAAGTTTTTGTTTTTGCGCAAAACTATCTTGGAATTCCGGAGGGAACCATTAAAGCGACTGTTTTAATAGAAACAATTACCGCTTCATTTCAGATTGATGAAATTTTATTTGAATTAAAAGAACATAGTGCCGGACTGAATTGCGGAAGATGGGATTATATTTTCTCTTACATTAAAAAATTCAGAAATCTTCCCGAATTTATCGTTCCGGACAGAGATCAGGTAACTATGACGTCTCCCTTTATGAGTGCTTATTCAAAAAGGGTGATTGAAATCTGCCATAAAAGAAATGTACATGCAATAGGTGGAATGGCCGCTCAAATTCCGGTAAAAGACGATGACGAAGCCAATACTATTGCTTTTGAAAAAGTAAGAAATGATAAAGAAAGGGAAGTGAAAGATGGCCACGACGGAACGTGGGTTGCACATCCGGCATTGGTAGCTGTAGCAAAACAAGTTTTTGACCAGTATATGCCTTCCCAAAATCAGATTGATAAAAAATTTGAATACCATATAACAGAAAGCCAGCTGCTGGAAATTCCCAAAGGAGAAATCACAGAAAAAGGAGTCCGTAAAAATATCAATGTTGGAATTCTTTACCTTGAAAGCTGGCTGATGGGAACTGGCGCAGCCGCCATTTATAATCTGATGGAAGATGCCGCTACTGCTGAGATTTCAAGAACACAAATCTGGCAATGGCTGAAAAATGAAGCGGTTCTGAGTGATGACAGAACGTTAACCCGAAGCATGGTACTGCAGTGGGAAAAAGAAGAAATGGATCATATTGAAAAATATGTAGGTGAAACCCGATTCAAAAGCGGAAAATTCAACCTCGCCAAAGAACTTTTCAATGAATTGATTTTCTGCGAAAATTTTGAAGAATTTCTAACCCTTAAAGCTTATCCTTTTATCTAGTTATAGAGTGGGAGAGTACAAGTGTGTGAAAGTTTTACAATAATATCTCGTACCTCCGAACCTCGTAACCCGAACCCCGAACCCCGTAACCCGAACCCCAAAATCTAATCAAACAAAATCCAAATATTATGAAAACAAGACAAGAACAAATCCAGGCTATTGAGCAAGATTGGCTGACAAATCCACGTTGGAAAGGCATTAAGAGACCTTATACAGCTGAAGAAGTTTTAAAACTTCGCGGTTCTTATACCATAGATTATACTATTGCTACAGAAATGTCCAAAAAATTCTGGGATAAATTAAATACCCAGGATTATGTGGCGGGACTAGGTGCACTGACAGGTAATCAGGCGGTGCAGGAAGTAGATGCCGGCCTGGAAGCAATTTATCTTTCAGGATGGCAGGTGGCTGCAGATGCTAACCTGTCAGGGGAGATGTATCCGGATCAGTCATTGTATCCGGCCAATTCAGTGCCTTCTGTGGTAAAGAAAATTAATAATGCCTTACTGAGAGCAGATCAGGTACAGTCTGTAAGCGGAACAGGAAATAAAGAATATCTTGTGCCTATTATTGCCGATGCAGAAGCAGGTTTTGGAGGTAATCTGAATGCTTTTGAACTGATGAAACAAATGATTGAAGCTGGAGCAGCTGCCGTACATTTTGAAGATCAGCTTTCTTCCGCTAAAAAATGCGGCCACTTGGGCGGGAAAGTATTGGTACCTACTCAAGAAGCGGTCAATAAGTTGATAGCAGCGCGTCTGGCTGCCGATGTATTGGGCGTTCCAAGCCTCATCATTGCAAGAACGGATGCGGATGCAGCAGATTTACTGACTTCTGATATTGATGACAGGGATAAGAAATTCGTAACCGGAGAAAGAACTTCTGAAGGTTTTTACGTGGTAAGAAACGGAGTTGAGCAGGGAATCGACAGAGGACTGTCTTATGCACCATATGCTGATCTGATCTGGATGGAAACCTCCAATCCTGATCTGGAGCAAGCCAGAAGATTTGCAGATGGAATTCATGCAAAATTCCCTGGAAAAATGCTTGCTTATAACTGTTCACCTTCATTCAACTGGGCTGCAAAACTGAGTGTGGAAGAAATGTCTACTTTCAGAGAAGAGCTGGCTAAAATGGGCTACAAATTCCAGTTTATTACCCTTGCAGGATTCCATGCTTTGAATACAGCCATGTTTGAGCTGGCACTGGCTTATAAAGAAAGAGGAATGGCAGGATATTCTGAACTTCAGGAGCGCGAATTTGCATTACAGCAGAAAGGATTCAGAGCGGTGAAGCATCAGTCTTTTGTAGGAACGGGATATTTTGATGAAGTACAGAATATTGTCACCAACGGTTCCTCGGCTACTGTAGCGATGAAAGATTCTACAGAAACAGCACAGTTCCATTAGTCATTTTTCCATATTTTTTGATGTTAAACCTTCTCTTTGAGGAGGTTTTTCTTTGTCTGAAGTTGTTTAAACCTGTTTTTTACATCATTTAATTTCAAATTAATAATTACATGATAAGTAATTGAAATTTGAGTTATATTTGGGAGCGAAAAAAAATATTATTACAAATGAATTTAATTAAGACAATTTTTATTGCGTTAGGATTAACACTTACTGCAAATATTGTAAATGCTCAACAGAAGATTGGAAGTGTAAATACAGAGGACATTTTTGCAAGTTTATCTGAAGTAAAAACTATAGGAACTACTATTGATAACCTGACTAAGACCAGACAGACTGAAATTGAGAAGCTTATCGGTGATTATCAGACTAAATTGAAAGCGGCACAGGATAAAGAAAAAACGTTAAGCGAGGCGAATAAAGAAGCTGTGACTAAAGAACTGATTGCAGCACAAACAGAACTACAGGCTTTAGGTAAGAAGATAGAGGAAACCAGAACACAGGCTGCTAAAGATATTTCTGCCAAACAAAACGAATTGTTTAGTCCTTTACAGAAGAAAGTAAAAGATGCTATTTATGCTGTAGCAAAAGAAAGAAACCTGAATTTTGTATTTGATGTAGCATCACAGGAATCTAATAACCTTCTTTACACAGATGGAAGCGAAGATATCACTGCTACTGTGAAAACCAAATTAGGGGCTACGGCAACAACTGCCAAGCCAGCTGGAAAATCTAAATAAGAATTTTTAATATACTGAATATTGTAACGGAATCAGATCGATGATTCCGTTTTTTTATGGACAAAAGTGAGTAGCTGGATGAAGAAAGTTTTATTTTAAAATGATAAATTTGAGTAAACTTTCAGGAGAATGAATTTGATGTACGAAAAACAGATCAAAGTAACAGAAGAGCATATTGATCAGAACAACCATGTGAATAATGTACAATATGTACACTGGGTGGAAGAAGTGGCAGCAGAGCACTGGAATCTTCTGAAACAGCAAACAGAATATGTAAACGACGCCTGGATGCTTCTGGATCATCATATCCGATATAAAAAACAGGTTTATCTGGGTGATATCATTACGGTAAGAACTTATCCTCTGACTTCCGAAGGAGCCAAACAGCCAAGAAAAGTAGAATTTTACTGTAATGACGAGCTTGTAGTAGACTCAAGCACACTTTGGATCCTGTTTGATCCGGAAACCAAGAAGATCAAACGATTGGAGAGTGACTGGCTGGAAAAATTTTAAGAAGCTACTGAAAAGAATATTTTAAAATCGCTGTAATAGAAACAGTCTTTTCTCTATTAAGCTGTTTTATCCTATCTTTGTATTATGATACGTATTACAAAAATTTTTACATTCGAAACGGCTCACGTGCTTTACAACTACGATGGGAAGTGTAAAAATATGCATGGGCACTCCTATAAACTGTTTGTAACAGTGAAAGGAAAACCGATTAATGATATTGAAAATCCTAAAAATGGAATGGTGGTAGATTTCGGAGATATCAAAAGTATCGTAAAATCTGAGATCGTAGATGTTTGGGACCATGCGGTTCTTGTGAATGCGCTGTCTCCACATAAAGAACTGGGAGATGACCTTGAGCAGAAAGGACATAAAGTAATCTATTGCAGCTTCCAGCCAACCTGTGAAAACATGTTGTATGCCATTGCTGCTAAAATCAAATCAAGACTTCCCGAAGGAATTTCTTTAGCCTATCTTAAACTTCACGAGACAGAAAACTCTTATGGAGAATGGTTTGCAGAAGATAATCAATAATTTTTCACAAAACTCAGAAGGTGTTAAAAACAACAATTAATTTAGAACCTGGAAAAAAAGTGTATTTCGCTTCGGATCAGCATTTTGGTGCTCCTACACCAAAGGAAAGCAAGGTGCGGGAAGAGAGATTTATACGCTGGATGGATGAGATCAAGGAAGATGCGCAGGTTTTGTTTTTAATGGGTGATCTTTTTGACTTCTGGCACGAATGGAAGCATGTCATTCCCAAAGGATATGTCAGGGTGCTCGGGAAAATTGCAGAATTGAAAGACAGAGGAATTCATATTTATTTCTTTGTCGGAAATCATGATCTTTGGATGAAAGATTATCTGGAAGAAGAAATCGGTTGTACCGTATTCTATCAGAAACAATATTTTGAAATGGGAGGGAAGCAGTTTCTGCTGGCCCATGGAGATGGTTTGGGACCTGGAGACAAAGGATATAAAAGAATGAAAAAATTATTCACAAATCCTGTGGCACAATGGTTCTTCAAATGGCTTCATCCCGATATTGCGATGAAAGTGGCATTGTATCTTTCCCAAAAAAATAAAATGATCTCAGGAGAAGAGGACAAGGCTTTTCTGGGAGAAGATAAAGAGTTTCTCATCATTTATTCCAAAGAAAAGCTGAAAACCCAGAAGATTGATTATTTTATCTATGGACACAGGCATCTGCCTATGGTACTGGATCTGGAACAGAATGCAAAATATATCAACCTTGGAGACTGGATTTCCTATTTCACTTACGGGGTTTTTGAAAAAGATTTTGAACTGAAAACTTTTGAAAAATAAAGCAAAAAAAATTACCCCTAAAAAGAGGTAACTTTCGAACGGGTGGAAAACCCACTCTTGTTTTTAATCCATATTCCGGATAAGTCATTGCAATAAGTCTACCAAAATAGGTTTTATGCATTAAAAAATTATTAAAAAAATATTCTATCTCTATAATTGCCCTGCAGCCGGGGATTAAGAAACTCAAAAAATTATGGAACTGAAAAATATATTCAACATACAGACTGAACAGGATTTCCTGAATGCCTCATTGAAAACATTTCGTTATCAATATGACAATGTTGAAATATACAGGAAATTTGTTGATTTTCTGAAGGTTAGTCCCGATGAGGTAGATAGCCTGGCAAAAATTCCGTTTCTTCCTATTGAAATGTTTAAAAATCATAAGATTCTGGATAAAAATGTGGATACGGACCTTTTTTTTCAAAGTTCGGGAACCACCCAGATGAACCTTTCCAAACATTTCATCGCAGATCCGGAACTTTATGAGGAGAGTATTTATAAAAGCTTTGAACAGTTCATCGGAAAACCGGAAGACTTTATTTTTCTGGGGCTGCTTCCAAGTTATCTTGAGAGACAGAATTCATCACTGATCTATATGGTAGATTATCTGATGAAAAAATCTGCCAAGCCGGAAAACGGATATTTCCTTTATAATCATGCTGAACTCTTTGAACTATTGAACACGTTGCAGGATAAAAAAGTGATTCTTTTCGGAGTTTCCTTTGCCCTTCTTGATTTTCTGGATTATTGTCATTCTGAGCAAAGCGAAGAATCCCTGAATTTTCCTGAAAATTTAATCGTAATTGAAACCGGTGGTATGAAAGGGCGAAAGGAAGAAATGACCAAGGATGAATTGCTTAAAATATTGCAGGAAGGTCTTAAAACAGAGAAAATCTATTCAGAATATTCTATGACAGAGTTGCTTTCGCAGGCTTACTCCCTTGGAAATAATGAATATGAGTGTCCCAACTGGATGAGAATTATGGTCCGCAATGCAGAAGATCCCTTAGCGTACGAAAAAGAAGGCCGCACAGGAGCTATTAATATTATTGATCTTGCCAATACCCATTCGTGCTCATTTATTGCCACACAGGATTTAGGAAAAATAATCGGTGATAAATTTCAGGTGTTGGGAAGGATAGACCATTCAGATATCAGAGGATGTAGTTTACTGGTTAGCTGATGATTTAAACCGAAGAAAGCAATTGTGAATCATCAATTCGCTCCACTTGTCAATTTTTGTATCATAAAATAGTTTGCGACTTTTGCTGAGTGAAACGCCTTTGCGAGCCTTTAAACATTTAACTATTAAAAACTTTGCGGGCATTGCGTTTTATTAAAATATTTTTACCATCATAAAAAATGATCAAAATAGAAGAACTCATACACGCCTACATCCATTCCCATTGCGATTTTGAAAAAGAAATCGTACTGACGAATTATTTTCAGGCAGATTGGGAAGCAGACATCTTAATCATAGATTCGGAAGGTGGAAGTCATGAAATTGAAATTAAACTTTCAAAAAGTGATTTTAAAAATGATTTCAAAAAATCATACCTGAATAAAGACACCGGAGAAAAATTTCTGAAACACGATAAAATTTCCTGTGGGGATTATATGTGTAATTCTTTCAGTTTTTTGCTCCCGATGGGAATGGTAGATGTTGCTTTAATTCCGGAACATTGCGGAATCATTGAATTCTATCACAATGCGGATACCTGGGATACCGAATTTTATCTGATCCGCCAGCCTAAAAAACTCCATGAAGATTCCTACTGGAAACTGAATGACAAAGATTTTTTTATCAGGAAGATGGCTTTGAATCTTCTCCAGCGTAAAATGGAAATCAAAGGAAAGCATGAGGAACTTATTTTTAAAAATCCTTTTGAAATCAAAAAACTGAAATAATATTAAGGAGGTTTCTTATTCTAACGCAAAGCCTCATTTTCTATATTTAAAGTTTAAGAAAGCAAAGAAGGAATCACAATTTCATTGATTTTTATTAAGCGATCGTAAAACCTATCACTTTATCAACGACTTAGTCGTAACCACTTTGCTTCCTTAAATAAAAATTCATCTTTATAAAACTTTGCGTTTACAAAGAATTCCAAAACAATTATTCAAAATCAGAAAATAAAAAAAATCCTGCCGCCTGACAGGATTTTATCATTGAATAGTATTTTAAATTAATCTGCAATTTCAGCAGTATCTCTCTGAAGTAAGAACTTGTAGATTAAACCTCCTACAACTCCTCCCAAAATAGGGGCAACCCAGAACAGCCAAAGCTGCGACATGGCAATTCCTCCCATAAAGACTGCCTGAGAAAGTGATCTCGCAGGGTTTACAGAAGTATTTGTAATCGGGATTGAGATCAGGTGGATCAACGTAAGAGCAAGACCGATGGCAAGACCGGCAAACTTACCGTTAGCCCACTTATCCGTGGCTCCCATGATTACAATAAGGAAAAAAGCGGTTAATAAGAACTCAGCAAGAAATGCAGCTCCCATACTGAAAGCTTTTCCATTATAAACGGCTTCACCGTAGAAGTTGGTAGCGAAATCTCCGGGTTTTGAGAATTCTACCGCTCCGGCTCCGTTAAGAATCGTATACAGGCATCCTGCTGCTACAATTGCTCCCAGACACTGTGCTACAATGTAAGGGATAAGGTCTTTTGCAGAAAATCTTCCTCCTGCTAAAAGTCCAAAAGAAACTGCCGGATTAAAATGCCCTCCTGAGATATGCCCTACAGCGTAAGCCATGGTAAGAACAGTAAGACCGAAGGCTAAAGCAACTCCTAAAAGTCCGATGCCAATATCTGGAACACCGGCTGCGAAAACAGCGCTTCCACATCCTCCGAAAACAAGCCAAAATGTGCCGAAAAATTCAGCGAAAAGTTTTTTTATCATGTTGTTTATTGTTTAAAGTATCTCAAATGTAAAATTTAAATCTTAAAGTAAAAAGATAAATCTGAAAAATATTTCAAAAAAGAGAGAACAAAAATTACAAAATCTGTAATTTGGTGTAAAGTTTGTTTGGGATTTGTTTAGAGAGTATAATAGTCGGTTTTGAAAGATATAACATAAATGTTTTATCTTTCATTTGTAATTTAAAAGGATGGTGAATGAGAAAGTTTTTTTGTGTGGTCTTTGTACCTTTTATTTATAGTTTACATTATTCGCAGGCAGCTAAAAAAGCTTTTCCCTGCTATGATCTTGCCACTGTATTGAAGGTTGAACCTACGCCGCTTTATAAATCTCATCTTGATGCCTCAAAAAGTTTTGGGGTACAGCTGCTGAAAGATTCCAAAACAGTGCAGCGATACATCAATAGCGGCAAATTCCACAAAATAAAAAAATCGGGTAAAGGATATCGCGTTCAAAAACTTGATTACAGCAGGGCTTATATGGTATCGAAGGCAAAAACTACATTGGAAAAAATAGGTTCTAAGTTCAGCAAGGATACAAAAGGCGGTACCTTTACTGTTTCATCCATTACCAGAACGCTTGAAGACCAATGCAGGCTTAGAAGAGTGAATTCCAACGCCTCACTAGGGATTAGTTCACATAATTATGGTAATTCTTTTGACATTTCTTATGTAAGATTCAACAACGTTTTAAAATACAATCCGAAAATGGAATTGGCATTGGAGAAAGTTTTAAAGTATTATGAGAAAGCCGGTAGAATATATTTCATCAAAGAGAAACAACAGAGCTGTTATCATATTACTGTGAAAAATTATTAATTAAAATCCTCTTGCGTAGCATATTTAGTTTCTATATTTTTATACGACTAAAAACTATGCTTATGTCAACATTAAACATTGTAGACTATATGCTGCCTGTAGAAGAATGCAGGACAGCATCAAATGAGTGGAAAGCATCTCTTTCAGACTTTTCCAGGATTCAAAAGCTTATCCCTACCAACTATGTTTTTAATATTTCCAGAGAACACCTTGAATGGATGAAAGGGTTCAGTGATTATAAAGACTTCTGTGCTGCAGTAGGAATTTACAGAGACCGATTGATTCTTATTTTTTATCCTATGAATAACGACGGGGAAAAAATAGATGTAAAAGAATATCCATACAGTTTCCTTACCGAACTTGATAAAGATCTGAGGCTGCAGGAAATCCAGGAATATACCGTCATCAGAAATGCGGTTCTTTCCAGAGATCTTGAGAGTATGGAGAAGAATGCCAATATGGGATTCCCGGTTTCCAATACACCGGTTCTTGAGCAGGACAAAGCTGTAGATGCTATTGAACGCTGGAGAAACCAGGGGATGGACTGGTTTTATAAAGAGAGCAGAGAAAATGAAGGCAGCGGAATTTTCAGAAAATTCTATGTTCCTGTAGCAGACCTTTGCCTTTCAGATGAAGGGTTGGCTGGTATTACCTGTTCTTTTGGTATCAGATACAATGATATCTATGGAAAAATGCTGGTAACCCTTATTTTTATCTCTTTCCGTGAAAATCTCAGGAATGCAGAACTGGGAGCAGAAGTGATTTCCAATACTTATGACTGGGCAAAGCCGTGTCCTCCTATCTGCCGTATTCCGGATGTGGAGGTAGGAAGTGAATTTTAAAACGATATACTGAGGAATGGCTGGACTTTATAAGGCAATTTTATTCCTGAATTATACACTGCTTCTATCTGTTATACTGCTGGGAGCAGCAAAATACCGCATATTAAATCATAAAGAAAAGCAATATTTTCATTGTATTGCTTTTCTTTTTTTTATTGAGCTGCTGAATCTGGCCCTGCCTTATATCTTCAGGCTGAATGATACCTCATTTCTCTATCCTTTATATATCGCAGGAGAATTTTTCCTTCTGACGGGTTTATTTGTCAGAAAACTAGACTGGCCAAAAGCTGTTCTGTGGATTACAGGTGCATTGGCAGCTGGCTTTATGATCTCGAAATATGGATTCGATTATCCTGCCAATGCCGATATCGCGAAAGTAGTTTCCAATATCATTATCATCTGTCTTTCCGGGTTTACGCTGATCCGTGAGATTAAGAATACCTCTCTACAGAACCGTTTTCTTCTCGTAGATGCCAGTATTTTTTTCTACTATTCCGTTTCGATATTTATTTTTATCATCCAGCATCAGATTGCCAATCTGTCGGAAAATGATTACTATACAATTCTCAGTGCCAATAATATTCTTTCGGGTATTTTGTACTGTTCATTTTTATACACTTTTATCAGATTAAAGAAGTAACTTTAAATATCAATCTGCTGATCCTTATAATTGTTACCATAACAGTTATCGTATCCTTTATTCTGTTAGCGTACAGGGCTTTTATAACCAGAATCATTAAGGAGAAAAATGTACAGCATGAGGCGGAAGTTCTCCATCAGAAGAAATTAGTGCTGGAAAACATCAAAGCCCAGGAAGAAGAAAGAAAAAGAATTGCGGTCATGATTCATGATGATATCGGAAACCGTCTCAATATTCTTTCCTTATGGTTAAATAATCTGGATACTCAGGGCGATGAGCTGATCAAAAAAAATATCTACGGCCAGATGTCTTCCCTGATTGATGCTGCCAGAAGTATTTCCCATTCATTATATCCTGTAAATCTGGAGTCGGTGGGGCTGGTTTTATATGTTGAAGAATTAATAGCCAACCTTTCCCATAAAATCAATATCTCTTTGCAGGTGATGCAGGGATATGAAAAGAAAGATCTTTTCGTGGAAGTACAGCTGTACAGGATTATTCAGGAGTTTACCACCAATGTGATCAGACATTCCGATGCTACGGATATTTGGATTTACATGAAAGATTATCCTGAAAATATGGCTGTAGTAATTTCGGATAACGGGCAGGGCTTTGAATATGAAGAAGTGAAAAAAGGAATGGGAATAAAAAATATCGAATCCCGTATCAAATCTATGAATGCTACACACAAATGGAAAAAAACATTTTCAAACAAAGGAAGTCGTTTAATCATAAAAATTCCAAAATATCATGAGTTCCCAAATCAAACTAGCACTGATTGATGATGAACAGCTGATCCTCGAAGGGGTAAAAATGCTGCTGTCCAATGAAAAAAATATATCGGTAACCCTTACCGCAGATAATGGCCCCGGTTTTATAGAAGACCTCGGAAAACTTTCAAAAGATGAATTCCCTGATATTGCTCTCGTAGATGTTCAGATGAAACCCATGAACGGTTTTGAACTGGTAGAAATCCTCAAAGAAAAATATCCTGATCTTAAAATTATTATCCTGTCATCCCATTATAAAACCTCAATTCTCGGATATATGGTCAAGCTGGGAGTATCTGCATTTCTGCCGAAAAATTCGAATAAGAAAACCTTTATTGATGCCATTACAATGGTAGACAAAAACGGAGTTTTTTTTACGGCCGAAGATCATCAGATGCTGTTTACTTATATGAATAGTTCTGCCAAGAAAAATTCTCTTTTTGAAACAGAAGATGAACTATCCGAAAGAGAAAAAGATGTGGTAAAACTGATCTGCCAGGAACTGACCAACAACGAAATCGGAGAAAAACTTTTTATCAGCCCGAGAACTGTAGAAAGCCACAGACAGCGTATTCTCGAAAAAATCGGAGCCAGAAATACAGTAGGAATAGTCATCTATGCTATTGTCAACAATATTTACTCTCTTGAAAAAATATAAATTGATTCCGTAGAAATACGGAATTTTTTATTTGGTACTTTTCACTCTAGCGAACCTTGTTTTTCTTCTGTTATTTTGGAATGTCTCTTTAAGGGATGTCAGTTGAAAAAAACACAACAGGATCTGTAATAAAAAATTAAAGTAGAAACATGAATGGTAACAGAGTGATTTCCGTCGGGATTTTCTTTGACGGCACAGGAAACAATGGGGTCAATATTCTTTCACCGGATAAACCGCTGAATAATAATGAAAGCTACTACGGGACTTTCAGCAATATCTATAAATTATACAGTCTGTTCGTTGGAGATGAAAAGATATATATTGAAGGGATTGGTACTGTAACGGGGCATGAAGATAATAATTTTGCTATGGCAACATGTTCAAACCCACCCTATGGAAGTGGTTATTCATCTGATGATAAACTTCAGAAAGCCGGGGAATTTGTGCAAAAAATAGCCCATGATGACACCAAAGAATACCATTTTTTTATATACGGATTCGGCCGGGGAGGTATGTTGGCAAGAACTTTCTGTAATCAGCTTCTGACTAAGTATGCTGTGGGAAATTGCAGAATAAAATTTTTAGGGCTTTTTGATACGGTAGAGTCCAAACCGTTTAATACTTATAATATGAATATGTCTGTACAGATAGAGAATGCTCTGCATTTCTGTGCAGTTAATGAGGGCAGGTTTTTCTTTCCACTTACCGGTTTATTTGAGAATTCAAAAACAATGCAGGATCAGAAATCAGAAAAGCAATCATCAGTTTGGAAAGAAGTATTTGTACCCGGAGATCATGCCGATATTGGAGGCGGCTATCTTGAAGGACCACAATCTGTTTATATTTCTACAGATTTCAAGAATGTTGATGATCTGCATAACTATGTTTCAGATATCAGAAATGCAAAAACCAGTGCTGATGGAAATAAAATCTGGGATGCATTGCTCTCAGAATATAAAGTGGAAACTGTGAACGGACTTTCGCAGGCATTTGTGTGCCGTGATAAAGTATATAACGATCTCTCAAAAGTATATGGAAAACTGATGATGGATGAGACCAATATTATATTGTCGGTATTTAGTACAGAAAATGATGCCTACTTCGGGACAGATGATAATAAACATTCTTTTCTCAACAGGTATTATTTGAAAATGAAAGAATATCTGAGGGACCTCTCCGGAAGCAAAAAGCCAATATATGATTTCGGAAGATTTGCAGAGTATACGCATATTTCATCAAACTTCGGATTGTATAGTGATAGTTTGCGGTATAGAACCCAGCGTGAAATTAATATTGAGCTGATCAATAACGGATTAAATGTCTCAAGCAGTACCTCAGTTGATGAAATAAGCAGGACAAAAAGGCTTTCCGTAGAACTTCATCTGCCGGAAGACAGCTTTGTTGCTGATTTTCTTTATGGAACAAACGTTCCCAACAATGATATCTGGCTGCGCTCTATTGTAAAAACACCGGCAGCTGTTAGATTACAATGAATGCAAGAATGAGTGAAAAGACTTCTCAGTTTTAAATTTAGGTTAGGGGACATCTCATGGTGTCTCCTTTTTTTTGGTTTAGTATATTACAGATAAGGAAAAACTGCTAAATTCCGGACTGTTTTTTTATTTCTCGGCTATTCATTTCTTTTTCCGTATTTTTGCACCCGAAAATTCATTATTCATTACTAATTATTAATTAAGATGCTTTCGGTTCAAAGTTTAGGATTACATCATTCAGGAAATTATTTATTTCAAAATGTCAATTTCACCATTAAAAAGGATGATAAAGTGGGTCTCGTTGGTAAAAACGGAGCAGGAAAGTCCACTTTATTGAAAATGCTTTCCGGAGAAATTAATTTCTACGAGGGGGAAGTTGTCACTGAAGGAAGTGTTACCATTGGTTTCCTGAAGCAGGATCTTGATTTCGTAAAAGGAAGAACGGTCTGGGCAGAAACTATGCAGGCTTTTGAACAGATCAATGCCTGGAAGAATGAGCTTGAAGAAGTGAATCACCAGATGACTGTAAGAACAGATTACGAAAGTGATTCCTATACGGATCTGATTAATAAAATGACCGAGCTGAACGACCTTTTGATGAACCATGATGCCTACAATCTTGAGGGTGACATGGAAAAAGTGTTATTTGGTTTAGGGTTTAAAGCAGATGATTTCCAGAAAATCACCGATGAATTTTCCGGAGGATGGAGAATGAGAATCGAATTGGCAAAATTACTTCTTCAGAAGAATGACATTATGCTTCTCGATGAGCCTACCAACCACCTGGATATGGAATCCATCATCTGGTTGGAGAACTTCCTTAAGGATTATCCCGGAGCTATTGTTCTGGTAAGTCACGATAAACAGTTTATGACAGCGGTTTGTAACCGTACTTTTGATATCAACAACAAAAAAGTTGACGATTACAAAGCCAACTATTCCAAGTATCTGATCATGAGGGAAGACCGCCGTGAAAAACTGATTCAGGCTAAAAAGAATCAGGATGCGGAAATCAAGCAGATGGAAGACAACATTAATAAGTTCCGTGCAAGTGCAACCAAAGCATCTTTTGCGCAGTCCCTTATTAAAAAATTAGATAAAATCGAACGTATCGAAGTGGATAACGAAGACGTTTCAAAATTCAATATCCGTTTCGTACAGTCTATGGTTCCGGGGAAAGTGATCTTCGAAGCCATCAATCTTGGAAAAGCCTACGGACAGAAGCAGATTTTTGATGATGTAGACTTTATCGTTCAGAGAGGAGACAGAATTGCCCTTCTGGGGCAGAACGGTCAGGGTAAAACTACGCTGGCTAAAATCCTGGCGGGAGATATCAAAGACTATTCAGGAACATGGAATCTTGGGCATAATGTCAATATCGGATATTTCGCTCAGAATCAGGAAGAGGTTTTAACACCTAATAAAACAGTGCTGGAAGAAGCTGAAGATGCAGCCACAGAAGAAACAAGACCAAGAGTAAGAGATTTATTAGGATCTTTCCTTTTCCAGGGAGATGCCGTTACAAAAAAAACAAAAGTACTTTCCGGAGGAGAGAGAAACCGTCTGGCACTTTGTAAACTGTTACTTCGTCCATTCAACACGCTGATCATGGACGAACCTACCAACCACCTTGATATCCAGTCTAAGGAAATTATCAAGCTGGCACTGCAGAATTTTGAAGGAACTTTAATTGTCATCTCTCACGACAGGGAATTCCTTCAGGGACTTTGTGATAAGATCTACGAATTCCGTGATGGGAAAATGAAAGAATTCCTTGGTGATATCAACGAGTATCTTGAGTACAGACAGAAAGAAACCATCAGAGAGATTTCTGCAGAAAAAGCCAAACTTCATACGGAAGTAAAGGTGGAACCCAAGAAAGTAGAGGAAAAACCTGTTGTAAGCTCCAGCCAGTCTTCAAATATTGTAAGTAAAGAACAGAAAAATATTCAGAATAAAATCAAGAAAGTGGAAGAGAAAATTTCTGAGCTTGAAACAAAAGTAGAGCAGATGGAAGCATCTTTTGCCAAAGAAAATCCTTCAGATGAAACCTTAGAAGAATACAACAAAGCTAAGGAGGAACTGGATACAGCTTTACAGGAGTGGGAATATCTTGGAACCCAACTGGATTAAACCAAAATATAAATGCTTTATCAACTAAAATGATGAAGCATTTTTTTTGTAACAAAACCGTATTAACTTCTACCTATTGTCAACAGTTATTAAGTAATTTAATAAAAGTTTAAGGAAACAATTAAATTATTTTCATAATTTTGAACCATGATTTTTAAAGAAAGCAGAAACCTAAAGAGTTTTATCTCCAAGCTGTTGTTTGGAGTATATTTTCTCGCGCTGCTTTCTCAAAGCTTTCACCATCACGATTCTGTAGATTATTTTAAGGCTTTTCATCTTAAAAAAGCAGAAAATACGATGACGAAAGCCGTTACTAAAGAGAAAGCTGGCGACTGTCTGGCCTGCCACTTTTTGGTTACCGGACATACATTAGCTCCTGAAGAATTCAACTTTACTTTTGAGCATTACAGCCATGAAGTAAAACAAATCATCGCCATTCAGGAGAAAATCTGGTCACAGACCAAATTCACCTTCCAGCTTCGGGGACCGCCCGCACTTGCATAATTCATAGATTCTATAGGGTTTAAAGTTTTGTACTTTACAATTCAATGTTTAAGGTTTAAAGTTGCTGGAAAAACAACTGTTGATTTGTAATTGGTATTTAAATAATGTTCAATTACTAATTTCTAGCTTCTAACCTCTAACTTCTCATCAGACATTAGACTTTTACATTGTACAATTAAAACTAGCCCTTCTCACAAATTTTAACGAAAATGTACCCTGTTGAAATGGGTACGCAATCAATCTATTTACAATGAAATTGATATATTGCCTGCTGCTGGTCTTTTGTGGATCAGTATTTACAAGTGCACAAAAAACTTATACTGTAGAGGGAACCGTTCAGGATTTTCATGATAAAACATGGCTGGAAAATGCAGTGATTAAAATCGGGAACTTTACGGCTAAAACCAATAAGAAAGGTCAATTTTCTTTTGACAAAATTCCTGCAGGAAAGTATACACTCATTGCTCAACATCCTGATTGCAATGATTATACTGAAAATATAGGAGTTGATAAGGATGTTCAGCTGGTGATTACACTGGAACACCACATTAAAGATATCGAAACTGTGACCATTCACGGAAGTCATAAAAATAATGGTTCACTGGTAGTTAAAACGCTCAATAAATCTGATATAGAGAAAAATTCTACGGACAATCTTGGGAATTTATTATCTAGAATTTCAGGGGTAACTGCTTTGAAGACCGGGAATAATATTTCAAAACCTGTTATTCACGGGTTGTATGGAAGCCGTATCAGTATTTTAAATAATGGGGTACGTCTTGCTGAGCAGGAATGGGGTGTAGAACATGCTCCGAATGTTGATATTAATAATTTTCAACATATCGACGTGATAAAAGGAGCATCTGCTTTGAAATATGGAAGCGATGCTATTGGTGGAGTTGTGGTAATGGAACCGGAAATTTTTCCTAAAAAAGATACCATAAAAGGTTCAATCGGACTTACCGGAATCTCCAATGGAAGGGGGCTTGGATTAGATGCAGATGTTGCCAGAGTGTGGAAAAACGGATGGGCTGTAAAATCTGGAGGAAGCATTAAGAAACTGGGGGATCAGAGTGCTCCCAATTATAATCTGAAAAATACGGGAATGGATTTTTCTTCCTTCAATTTCACTGTTCAAAATAATACTTATGAAAGAGGAATTTCCTTTGATTATTATCTGACGAATCAGAACATAGGGATATTAAGAGATTCACACGTCTCAACTTCTGAAGATTATGACAGAGCCATGAATGCCACTCCGCCAATATATTCAGGCAAATTTACTTATGATATTGATAATCCGAGACAGGTTATTGAGCATCATATTGCAAAAGTTTCAGCTTTCAAAAGATTTGAAAATATAGGAAAACTATCTGCAACGTATAGCTATCAGTATAATCACAGACAGGAATATGATATCAGAAGAGGAAATCTAAACGAAACTCCCTCACTTGATATGGAGCTCATGACGCATCAATTTAACATTAATGATTTATTAGAAAGGGAAAAATGGTCTTTAGAAACCGGAATTGATGCAAGTTTTCAAAACAATTATTCAGATCCGGCAACCAAAGCAAGACGTCTGATACCCAATTACGATAAATATTCTGCGGGAGCATATTCTGTTTTCAAATATAAAATTTCACCTGAATTCAATTTTGAAGCAGGAGCAAGATATGACTTTACCCGTTATGATGTAACCAAATGGTATGATAAAAGTGACTGGGAAAAATTATATGCAGATGCTTATCCACAATTTTATGTGAAAACAGATCAAAACAGAGTTTTAACACGCCCTCAGCTAAATTATAATAACGTTTCTTTCAATGCAGGTTTGGAATACCGTCCCAATGCTAATTTTGATCTGAAATTTAATTACGCAAAAGTGGGAAGATCTCCTAATGTCGCTGAATTATTTTCAGATGGACTGCACCATTCTGCAGGAATTATTGAAACAGGGTATATGGGATTGAAAAATGAACAGGGACATCAGTTTAATTTGAATGTTGACTCAAAGTTTAATGTTCTGAAAGGGTTAAATGTCTCTGTGAATCCATATTTTTTCATTACTAAAAATTTCATTAATGAAATTCCTGTAGGAATTAAAGGAACAATCAGAGGTGTATTTCCGGAATGGGCTTATCAGCAGATTGATGCAAAAATGTATGGAGTGGATCTGGATATCAACTGGAGACTTACTGATAACCTTACCTATGTAGGGAAAGGAAGCTACGTGTATGGTCAGGATGATACCCATAATGAGCCATTAATTTTAATGATGCCTCCAAATTTTTCCAATGCACTGCAGTTTAAAAAACAGGAATGGAGCAACTTCTATTTCACTGTTGAAAATCAAACATTTTTAAAACAAACCAGATTCCCGATTAGAAATGCCACATTAGAGCTGTATGTGAATGGTGAATTGGTGGACAAGGAAATAGATTTCAGTACTCCACCCAACGGATATTCACTTTGGAATATCCAAACCGGAATCAACATCAGCAAAAATCTTTCTGCAGGACTTATCGTAAACAATCTTTTCAATACTTCTTACAGAGAATATCTGAACCGTTTAAGATTCTTTGCAAATGAGGCTGGAAGAAACTTTATTTTAAACTTTAGATACAGATTCTAAAGATTTCAAAGAAAAATTCAATCAAAATTTTACAATTTTAAAATTCTTAAAAAATGAAAAATCTATTCAATACTAAAAATATTATCAAATTATTAGCTGTTTTATTCATCACTGTTACTGTTGTTACTTCTTGTCAGAGAAACGGTTCCGCAGAAGAAGATGATCTTCCTCAGGAAGAACTTACCAACATCCTTTTGTTGGTGACAGATGATGCGGCCGGAACTACTCAGACCTATGATTACAGTATCGGGGCGGGGGGGACACCTACAATACCGCTTACAAATGGAAAAACCTATACTGTTCAGGCAAAATTCAAAAACGGAAATGAAGATGCTACTCAGGAAATTATTGATGCTAAAAATGAACATTTTTTAATTTTTGATTTTCCAAAGTCTAATATTACCGTGGAAAGAGTGGATGGCAGTGATCTTAGAAGCGATGGGAAAAGAGTAGGACTGAGAACAAAATGGACTGTTGTAAAAGCTGTTGATGGAACAGAACCATTTTTAAAATTAACTCTGATTCACTCTCCACAAAGCGTAAATGATGCCAAATCAGGAACTGCCTGGGGAAGCGTAGTAGGAGGAGAAACAGATGCTGAGGCAAAATACAACCTAAGTAATTAGGACAATTAATCTTGTTTGGGCCACCGGAATTTTCCGGTGGTTTTTTATTTAACAATATTTGGCTTTATAAGTTGATTTTAAATGAGTTTTTTTCATAAAAAATTCCTATTTTTGCAACCTAAAATTTTAATCAATAATGAAGGTTACCGCACAAAACCATGATGATGTAAGTGCATTGCTTACAGTAACATTGGAAAAATCTGACTACAAAGAAAAAGTAGAGAAGCAGTTGATTAATTATGCTAAAAATGCGCAAGTTCCTGGATTCAGAAAAGGGAAAGTGCCTTTGAGTATGGTTAAAAAACAATATGAAGCAGGTATTGCATTTGAAGAAATCAACAGACAAGTTTCTGATGCTTTAAACAACTATGTTAATGAAAACAAACTAAGATTAGTTGGTCAGCCTGTTCCTCAGCCAGTAAACGAATTCGATTACAATGCTGATCAATTAGAAGTTGCTTTCGAAGTAGGATTTGAGCCTGAATTCACTATAGATTTAGCTAAATATGAAGCTCCTCACTACAAAGTAGAAGCTTCTGACAAAGAAATCGGTAAGAGCATTGAAAACATGCAGAAGCGTTTCGCTGAGCAGGTTCCTCAAGATAAAATCACTAAAGATTCTTACATTGCTTTAGAAGTTTCTCAGGTTGTGGAAGAAGATGCTGAAGGTGAGCATCACCACCACCCAAAAAACCTTACTATTACAGCTGAAAACAAAGAAGCTTTCAAGTTGGTAAAAGGTTTGAAAATGGATGAATCTGTAAAAGTGACTAAAGAAACTCTTGCAGGTGACGAAGAATTAGCTAAAGAATTAGGATTCAGCAAAGAAGAAGTTGAGCACCTACACCACAATGAGGTAGAAGTTAAAGTAAAAGATTTCTATTCATTAAACTTAGCTGAGCTTAACCAGGATCTTTTCGACAAAGTATACGGAGAAGGAAACATCAAGTCTGAAGAAGAGCTTAAAGATAAAGTAAAAACTGAATTAGACGAGTATTTCCAGCAGAATGCTGATGTTCACTTTGTGAATAAAGTATTGGAGCAGGTAACAGAGAAAGAAGAAGTAAAACTTCCTGAATCTTTCCTTGTGAAGTGGTTGTTATTCTCTAACCAGAATATCCAGTCTGAAGAACAGGCTAAAGAAATTCTTGAAGCTGAGAAAAACCAGTTGAAATATCAGATCATCGAAGGTAAATTGATGACTGAGAACGAAATCAACCTTGACTATGCTGATGTATTGGCTCAGGCTGAACAATTGGTGAAAAACCAATTGGCTATCTACGGAATCCACCACCTAGGGGATGAAGAAATCCAGAAATATGCTGTTGAAATGTTGAAAGACCAGGAGCAGGTAAGACAAATTTCTTCTGAAGTAGCTATGGCTAAACTGAAAGATGTAATTCTTGAAAAAGCGACTAAAAAAGAAACTAAAATTTCTCACGACGAATTTTTAGAAGAACTTAAGAAGTAATTATACTCAGATATAAATATTTGAAAACCGTCAATTCTTTGGCGGTTTTTTTTGTTGTAAATCTTTTCTAAGAATTATGCCAGATGTATTCGTTAACTAATTGGCCGGGTTTTTGTTTTCAAAGTTCTCATAGAGCATTCATCAATTATCAATTATCAATCATTACTAAGTGCTCATTACTCATTACTTATTTATATGTCCGCCAATATTCCTATATTTACCCTTTAAACTTTATTATAAATATGAAAAAGATCATCATTCCATTTTTCTGCGCTGTACTTTTCTCAGTGCCTGCAGCAGCTCAGAAGAAAGGGGCTGCATCTGCTAAAACAGAAGCCGTACAATCAAAACTTACACCTAAAGAGGTTGTTGATAATTATTTCAAAGCACTAGGTGGAAAAGATAAACTAGACGCTGTAAAATCTACCATTACTGATAACACTGTTGCTGTGCAGGGAATGGAAATCCAAATGACAACTAAGAAATTAGGCAATAAATTCAAATCTGTACAATCCTTCATGGGAAAAGAAATGGTGCAGCTTTTTGACGGTGAGAAAGGATATTTTGATCAGATGGGAACTAAAACAGATATTCCTGCTGACAAAATTGCTGACCTGAAAAAAGGAAAGCCAATGGATGCCTTAGCATTTGATGCTTCGAATTTCAAGACTGTTTCTACCGAAAAACTTGACGGAAAAGATTATAATGTCCTTTCTTCAGACAAAGGAAAATTCTATTTCGATGCGGGAACAGGACTTTTGTACAAGACGGATGCAGGAGAAGGTAAAGCAACCATTAAAAGCTATATGGCTGTAGACGGAATACAGTTCCCTGCTGAAGTGGAAGCCGAAGGCGGAGGTCAGAAAATGACCATTAAAACTACAAAAGTAGTCATCAACTCCGGAGTGACGGATGCTGATTTTAAATAAGAAAATACTTTTTAAGTAATCAAAACCGGGAATTCCCGGTTTTTTTTATGGTAGAAAATATGAACCGAATGCTGATAAGTTTTCTTAATGTACTATTTCAGCGTTTCAGAAACTGAATTTTTTCAATCAAAACAATTAGGCTGTTGTACTTTATATCGGTTTTTTTGGTTTAAAAGAAGTATATATGGATCTGTTAACCGTAATTTCAAGAAAAATGAAGCAGATGAGCTTATTTTTAATTAGTCTATTTTAAATAATCAATGAATGTTTTTAATTAAAAATCAATATAAGCAATATAAAAGAAACAATTTGCTTTCATTTTATAATAATTAAATTTTTTAACTTGAATTTAACCCTCTGCTAAAGCCCGATCACTGGGAGAATTGATATTTTTGAAAGGTCAAAAAATAATGTAGATGAAAAGAATGTTATCTTCGTTTTCAGCCATCTTTCTGATGTCTGTCAATATCTATGGACAAAACATCCCTGTGGATCCGTCCGTAAGAATCGGTACTCTCTCCAATGGAATGAAGTACTATATCAAAAAAAATATTTTACCGGAAAAAAAAGTAGAATTCCGTCTGGCAATCAATGCCGGATCTATTCTTGAAGACGAAAATCAGAGAGGACTGGCTCACTTTATGGAGCATATGAACTTCAATGGAACCAAAAATTTTCCTGACAATAAATTAGTAGACTTTTTACAATCTATCGGGGTAAAATTCGGGCAGCACCTTAATGCTTACACCGGATTTGACGAAACCGTCTACATGCTTCCTGTCCCGCTGGATAAACCGGGAAATCTGGATGCCGGATTGAAAGTGATGGAAGACTGGGCATTTAATGCAACACTTTCTGACGAACAGATCAATAAAGAAAGGGGAGTAGTACTGGAAGAGCTAAGATTAGGTCTCGGACCGGATAAGAGAATGATGGATAAATACCTGCCAAAGCTTTTATACCAATCTCAGTACGCAGAAAGACTTCCTATCGGTAAAAAAGAAGTGCTGGAAAACTTCAGACCTGATCTTATCCGGAAGTTCCATCAGGATTGGTACCGTCCGGATCTGATGGCAATTGTGGTAGTAGGAGATATCAATGTGGATGAAATAGAGAAAAAAATCAGGAATAGCTTCAGCAAATATAAAAATCCTTCAAAACCCAGAGAAAGAAAATCATTTGATCTTCCGAATCACAAAGAAGCACTGGTAGCTATTGAGACAGATCCTGATGCTACGGGTTCGGGAGTACAGTTCATCATCAAAGATTCTGAAGTATACCAGCCGGATGTAACAGTGCAGCAATATGATAAAAGTATTGTTGAAGGCCTTGTAAATATTATGCTGAACAGCAGACTGGCAGAACTTGTTAATTCTCCGAATCCTCCTTTTACTTATGGTTCAGTATACCATGGAGGAACTTACGCAAGAAACAAAGAAGCATTTCAGGGTGCCGCAGCTACAAAAGACGGCGACCAGCTGAATGCGTTGAAAGTTCTTTTGGAAGAAGTGGAAAGAGCCAAAAGATTCGGGTTTACCCAATCTGAACTGGACAGGGCAAAAGCCCGGATGCTTTCCTCTTATGAATGGGCTTACAACAACAAAGACAAAAACCAAAGCGGTGAACTTATCGATGGCTACGTGAACCATTTTCTGAGACAGGAGCCAATACCTGGAATTACCTGGGGATATGAACATATTAAAGAAGTTCTTCCGGCCATAGCACTGGAACAGACCAATGAAATTATCAAAAAGCGGGTAAAGGATGACAGCAGGGTCATTATTATTACAGGTCCAAAAAAGGAAGGTATTACCATGCCAACAGAGGCGATGGTTCTGAAGACGTTTGATGCTGTGAAAGTGGCTGATCTTAAACCTTACGAAGAAAAAACGAAAACTGAAAGCTTAGTAAAGCCTTTTAAATCCGAAGGAAAAATTACTAAAACAGAAGCAGACGCCAAATTAGGAACGACCACCTGGACTTTGAACAACGGAGCTCAAGTTACTTTCAAGAAAACAGATTTTAAAGATGATGAAATTGTTTTTGCAGCAATAAGCCTGGGAGGGCTGTCTGTCATTCCGGATGCCGAGTACAATAAAACAAAATTTGCATTTGATGCTTTGCTGGAAGCCGGATTAGCAGGGCTTTCAAAAAATGATCTTGCTCACTATCTTGCAGGAAAACAGGTGAGTGTAAGCTCTTATGTCGGTGGTCTTACAGAAGGTATTTCAGGAACAAGTTCGAAAAAAGATCTGAAGACTGCCATGGAACTGATCTATGCCTGCTTTACAGACTTAAATTATAACCCGGAGTCATTCAACACCTATAAGACAAAGAAATCTGCCATGCTGGCGAATGTGGATTCTGATCCGGAATACTATTTCTCCAGTGAATATTCCAAATTTATCAATCAGAAGAATCCAAGATTTACCGGCCTAGAACCTACCGAAAAAGACTGGGCGAATACAGATTATAAAAAAGCATATGATATTTACAAAGATAAATTTGCCAATGCAGGTAATTTTCACTTCTATTTTGTGGGGAATATAGATGAAGGGCAGCTTAAAAGTGAGATCCTGCAGTATATTGCTTCCCTTCCTGCTACAGGAAAATCGTCTACATTTAAAGATACGGGCTACAGACCAGTGAAAGGAGGATATACAAAGGTTTATAAAAAAGGAAAAGAACCGAAGAGCCTTGTCACAATTTCTTACAGCGGAGAAGCGCCTTATAATGAGAAGGAGGCTATGGCACTTTCAGCTCTTGGAGAGGTCGCTACGATTAAAGTTCTCGAAAAACTGAGAGAAGACGAAAGCGGTATTTACGGCGGAGGTGCAAGCGGAAGCTTCAGCAAAATTCCTTACAGTGCTTATGATTTTAGTATTAATTTCCCTTGTGGTCCTGAAAATGTAGATCAGCTTACAAAAAGTGCAGTGGCCGAACTACAAAAACTGATAGACAAGGGTCCTGAGCAAAAAGATCTCGATAAATACAAAGAAGGAGAATATAATGAATACAAAACAAGTCTTAAAGACAATGGATTCTGGTTACAGGGAATTGCTCAAAATCAATTAGACGGGAGTGATCAGTATAATATTCTGAATTACCCGGACAAAGTAAAAGCACTTACGGTAAAAGACCTTCAGGATGTTGCCAGGAAATATCTGACAAAAGAAAAAAATGTAGCCATACTTATGCCTGAAGACGGTTGGGAGAATGTTAAAAAAAATGAAACCGAAAAAGGAAGTACAACGAACTAATTCATTTTTATTGACAACAAAAATAAAAAACCGCAGAGAGAGCTGCGGTTTTTATTGTTTCATTCGAATACGTATCGGTTAAGAACCATACTCTTTTTTCCATTCTTCAGCAGCTTCGCTCAGAACGGTATAAAATTCTTCACCATACTTTCTCGTCAGTGGAGTTTTTAAAAACTTATACACAGGAACCTGAAGTTCTTTTCCAAGCGTACAGGCATCGCTGCATACATTCCACTCATGATAATTCAATGCGGTAAATGAAGAGTATTCCGTAACACGGATTGGGTAAAGATGGCATGAAATAGGTTTCTGCCAGTCTACTGCACCATCTTCATATGCTTTCTCAATACCACATTTGGTAATTCCTTTTTCATCAAAGGTTACATAGGCACACTCGCGGTTCTCCACCATTGGAGTAACATACATTCCGTCGTGTGGATCAGTAGTCCATGTTCCCTGTTCTTCAAGGGCTTTAATACCTTCCTGAGTAAGGTAAGGTTTTATTTTGTCAAAAATACTGTCCAATATTTCAAGCTCGTCTTTATCCAACGGAGCTCCCACATCTCCTTCCACACAACATGCACCTTTACATTTCGTAAGGTTGCAAACAAATTCTTCGGAAAAAATTTCCTCAGAAATCAATTTATCGTCTATCTGAATCATAATTTTTTAAAATAAATCAAAAACTGTACCCGCTTTGAAGGTCAGTAAACTAATAATAATAAGCCAAACACTGGCTTCACGCATCCAGTATTTAGGTAAGAATCTCATCATTCTGCTCAGAATAATACTTGAAGGAAATGCCAGAAGCAGCAGATATTCATAGCTTTTATTCATATATAGAATGATGGTAACAAGCTGTGCTACTGAAAAGACCAGCAGGAAAGTGTATTTATATCTGCTTATCGGACTTTTCTTGTTATAATTTTTAAAATGGTCATACACTGCATAAATAAGCATCAGAACCACAGGAATCAGCGGAAGAAGTTCCGTGTAATCCGTTACCGGCTTCATTTTTCCAAACGGAAAATAATCGATATTCCATGAAGTGAACTGAACGAAATACATGACAGAAAAATAACTGAATGTAATCAGAACAATTCCCAGAAGGAATCTGAAAAGATTCAACCCGATTTTGGCAGAGGTGGCAATCACGTGAATGATCACAAAAACAGCCATTGGCCAGGTGGTAGGAAGAAAAATAAAGTTCAGGGCTACAATAGATCCTACCAATACATAGGATTTTTTCCTGATATCTTCATCTGCACTCGTCAGAAGCAGGATAAGGAAAGAGTTGGTAAGCAGAGAAACTGCAATTCCTATATCCAGATTTCCGGGATACAGCCCGAAAATAAAAAAGGTATATAAAAATAAGGGCAGATGGGTCTGATAATTAAGGGCAACACTGTGAAAACAAAAATATCCCAAAGCAATTCCCAGAAAAGTTATTCCGGCAATTATGGCTTCGTAAGTATTGAAATTCAGTATGTTAAATATTATGACTACTAAAAGAAGAAAACCAATATAAACAGGAATTGAAAAAATATTGCTTTCTTTTGAAAGTAATTTAAACATTTTTTATAAATTTGTACAAAGTTAATTTAAAAAAGGAAAATAATGACGTCTTTCTTTCTATTCTTAAGCAAAGTTTTCAAATGGTCTTTCGGTTTCTTTGATGCTTTCGGTAATGTTTTAAACTGGATTCTATTTATAGTTTGCTGTGTACTATTCACTTATTGGTGCTACGTACTGGTGGTTACACTAGGTGGCGATAAAGATAAAGACTATTATTCTCCAACGGAAGGTAAGCATCCTTACTACGATCCGAATATCTACAAAAAAGAAGGTTAATTAATTGGTTATATAGTAAAAAACCGATCAAACAATAGGTTTGATCGGTTTTTTTATTACTAACGATTAAAATTTTCTTTTTCTTAGTCGTGAATCGGAAGTACCAGCACAGGAATGCTTGAACTTTTCGTGATCCCTTTGGTTAAGCTTCCCACGAATACATCATAAATTCCGCTTCTGCCGTGTGATCCCATCACGATATAATCAGCATTTTTGGCTTTTGCATGTTCAAGAATAATATCTTTTGCAAGTCCCTGTTTTAAAAGGTGTTCACAATCAATATCATGGCTGATGATTCTTTGCTCAATTTTATTAAGCTGCACCAGCTCTTCCCTGATTTCGTTGGCTTCCACTTCCGGAAAATATTGAAATCCCATGTCACCAATAGCAAAGCCGATATCTGATGGCGCTACGTGGATCAGGTAAATTCTGCCGTTAAGCTGTTTTGCAAATTTTATGGCACCGTCTACCAGTTGGTCTGTCTTGTCGCCAAAATCTACGGGTAATACAATATTTATCATAACCTCTAATTTTGTTACCTAAAGATAGGAAAAATTTGTCAGACTTTGATATTAAATACTTATAATATTCGGATATCAAGGATTTTTTCCTCCTGAAGATAAGCTTCCAGAATATCATTTTCTTCTACTTTGCCAACCCCTTTTGGAGTTCCTGTGAAAATAAGATCACCTACCCTTAACGTAAAATACTGAGACGCAAAAGCTACAATATCATCAAAATTGAACATCATATCTTTTGTATTGCCATCCTGCACCTTCTCTTTGTTTTTTAATAACGAAAACTGAAGGTTTTCAAGACTGAAGTTCTCTTTTTTAAAGAAACTGCTTACCACAGCAGAACCGTCAAAACCTTTGGCAAGCTCCCATGGAAGCCCTTTTGATTTCAGTTCACTCTGAAGATCTCTGGCTGTAAAATCGATTCCAAGACCAATTTCTTCATAATGCTTGTGCGCTGTTTCTTTCTGAATATATTTTCCTCCCTTTGAAATTTTTAATACCACTTCAAGCTCGTAGTGAATATCATTGGAAAATTCAGGGATGTAGAAATCATTTCCCTTTAGAACTGCCGTATCCGGTTTCATGAATATAACAGGATTTTCAGGAATTTCATTTCCCAATTCTTTCGCGTGTTCACTGTAGTTTCTTCCTATGCAGATTATTTTCATAACTCTTTTTTTATATTTTTTAACCCCGTCATTGTGAGGGACGAAGCAATCTTAGATCTTCTAAAGACTAGTGGGTAAACTCATTCCCGCAATAGTAACATTTGAATTTGTGACTCGTCAGAAATGAAATTCCAAAGAAACTGGTAGCACTGTCATCCCTGTAAATATGATTGGAGCCACATTTCGGGCAGACAAAATCAAACTCAGGATCTTCAATGGTATGTTCTACTTCCAGCGAGTATTGTTCATTGTCTTTATAGTCCTGCAGGATTTGCTTAGCTTTTTCCATATCTTCTTCAAATACCTGAAGCTGGATACCGCCTACTGCCTGAGACAGAAGCCAATCCGACTGGATGAGCTGCTCATTCGCAATGAAACTGTTGATACCGTTTTCAGCCAGTATCTGCTTGTCCCTGTTAGCTTCAAGGGCAGTTTCATAAAATTTAAAACGAACCAGATCAGACATTTTTAAAACCTGCTTGATAATTGAATTTTTGTAAAAATCTTTTTGGTATACAACGGGAAATCAGCGTTCTGAAGCCACCCGAAATATCCTAAGTCTTTTTGGAATACCGCTTTCACGCCTTGTCCTTTATATTTTCCAAAGTTGAAAACTTCTTCCATTTTTTCATTATATCCGATAAATCCGGCAAGGTCTGCATTCTTATTATGGAATGTAAATTCACTTAACGGTGCTATTTCATTCGGAATATCGTCATATTTTCCAACCTGAGCATCAAGAACTTCAAACGTCGCCATTACATCAGCTTCTGCAGAGTGGGCATTTTCCAATGTTTTTCCACAGTAGAACTGGTAAGCTGCACCTAAATTTCTGGGTTCTTTTTTATGGAAAATAGTCTGTGCATCGACGAGTCTGAATTTACTCAGGTCAAAATCCATTCCTACTCTTAAAAGCTCTTCAGCCAAAAGCGGAACATCAAACCTGTTGGAATTGAATCCTCCCAGATCACTTCCTGAAATCATTTCCATAATTTTAGCGGCAATATCCCTGAAAGTAGGAGCATCTTTTACATCTTCATCATAGATCCCGTGGATTTCACTGCATTCTTTTGGAATCGGCATTTCAGGATTTACACGCCATGTTTTGCTCTCTCTTGAGGCATCCGGGTTTACTTTTAAGATACAGATTTCAACAATTCTGTCTTTTCCGATATTGGTTCCTGTGGTTTCCAGGTCAAAAATACAAAGCGGTTTATGGAGTTTTAAATTCATGTTAATGATTAATAATTTGAAATGTGTTTTATTTTAATAATTATTTTAGCTGTCCCTGAAAAATGAGTGACACCAGCATATAATAAATAACCAGCATTGGAATTCCAACAACCTGGAATATCCCAAGAATAGCAATTCCTCCCACCAGTAATACAACTTTAGGGTAGTTATCTTTTAATTGTTTTGATTTGAATTTCATCGCCATCATCTTAATCGGGCTGATCAGAAGCCATGACGTAAGAAGAGTGAGCAGAATCAGTAACAATTCATGATCAAACAAAAAGCTGAAATTTCCTGTTTCTTTAAAGGCATAATAAAGACCGAACAGTAAAACGGTATTGGTAGGTGTATTCAACCCTTTGAAATAATAACGCTGTTCTTCATCCAGATTGAAAATAGCAAGCCTCAGGCAGGAAAATACAGTGACAATGAGTCCCAGATACTTGATCTCAAATGGGAAATGCATTCCCAAAAGCTCAGCTCCAAAAGGTTCAAGGGCTTTATACATCGTAAGCCCCGGGATCACTCCAAAGCTTACCATATCCGCAAGTGAGTCCAGCTGAAGGCCAAGATTGGAGTTTGATTTTAAAGCTCTGGCTACAAAGCCGTCAAAAAAATCGAAAACCGAAGAGAGAATAAGGCAGATTGCCGTTGTCTGATAATCTCCTAAAATTAAATGTATTGCACCTACACAGCCTGCAAATAAATTAGCCAGGGTTAAGGCATTGGCCAGATTATTCTTTATAAAATCCATAAACACAAAATTACAGTTTTTAAAAATTCTAACTCAAAATAATCTGAACTAAAAAAGGCATTAAAGTGATTTTGATGTAAATTTGCTCCATGAAATTTTTAAAAGGATTTAGAAAACAGGAAGTTCTGGCATTGGTTTACAGGATTTTTCTGGCCTATGTTTTTTATCAGATTGCCAGACTTTTATTCTGGTATTTTAATAAAGATCTGATTAAAGTAGACTCCGTTTCAGAATATATAAAGCTGGCTTTCCATGGTACTGCTTTTGATACCACAGCCATTTTGTATGTTAATGCACTGTTTATATTGCTTAGTTTACTGCCATTGGTCATCAACACAAAGAAAGTTTTTCAGAAAGTTCTTTTCTGGCTGTACTTTATTACCAACGGGATTGCTTATGCGATGAACTTCGGAGATTTTATTTACTATAAATTTTCACAGGCAAGGCTTACTTCGGCAGTATTTCAGGTGGCTGAACACGAATCTAATATTTCTAAAGTGCTGATGATTTCTATCGGACAGCATCCTTTTGTACTGATTTGGTTCATTGTGTTGATGATTGTATGGGTTTTCCTTTACAAAAGGGTAAAAGTGGAAGAGGTGAAACCTGCGAAACTGCTTCCTTACTTTATCACTTCCGTTCTTACACTTTGTATCACAGCGGTGCTGGTTGTAGGAGGAATCAGAGGAGATTTTAAACACAGTACCAGACCGATTAATATGGTGGATGCAACCCGTTTTGTAACCAATCCTCTGCAGGGTAATATGGTGCTCAATAGTACATTTTCCTTTTTCAGGACTTTAAATACCAATAATTTCAAGGAAGTACATTTTGTAGATGAAAAATATATTGAAGAAAATGTTCAGCCTTATAAAGTGTACGACAGAAAAGTAGAGAACCGTCCGAATATTGTTATTTTCATCGTAGAATCTTTCGGGAGAGAATATTCCGGGGCATTTAATAAGGATAAAAATATCAAAGATTACGTTTCTTATACTCCGTTTATGGATAGCCTGGCTGCCCAAAGCCTTATTTTTCCGAATACTTTTGCGAACGGAAGACAGTCGATTCACGGGATGAGCAGTGTATTGGCCGGAATTCCGAGCCTGACGGATGCGTTTACAGGGTCTCCGTATTCCAATCAGAAAATTCAGTCCATTGTTTCCGTATGTAATGATCTTGGCTATGATACTTCTTTCTATCATGGGGCGCCTAATGGTTCTATGGGATTCCTTGGATTCGGAAATATCTTAGGATTTAAACATTATTTCGGGAAAACAGAATATAATCATGATGAAGATTTTGATGGAATGTGGGCCATCTGGGATGAACCTTTCCTTCAGTATTTTGCGAAAAATGTCGGAAAGAAGCAGCCTTTTATGACTACTGTATTTACGGCATCATCCCATCACCCTTTTAAAATCCCTGAAAAATATAACGGTAAATTTAAAAAAGGAAAAATAGAAATCCATGAGCCGATGCAGTATACGGATTATGCGATCAAAAAATATTTTGAAACAGCTAAAAAACAGCCGTGGTATAATAATACGATCTTTGTTTTCACAGGAGATCACACCAACCAGGTATATTATCCTGAATATGAAAGAGCCATGAACCGTTATGCTGTTCCGTTGGTTTTCTATTCTCCGAATCCTGCCTATCAGTTAAAAGGAGTCAGTGAGGAAATTGCGCAGCAGGCAGATATCTATCCTACATTGGCTGACCTTATCGGGTACAACAAACCAATAAGAAGCTGGGGAAGAAGTCTGGTGAGTGATAAAAAGTATCCTTTCATCGTTGTCAACTCAGATGGAAGTACGGATCAGTTCATGATTGGAAATTATATTTACCGTTTTGACGGAAAAGAAATCATCGGAGTATATGATAAATCTGATCTGAGCCTGGAAAAAAATATCATGAATGAAGTTAGAAATCCAGAAATAGAACAAGGAAAGAAAACTGCAAAAGCCTGGTATCAGGATTATATGGATAGGGTGATCAACAGGAAACTTTATTAAGGAGAAAGAGGCAACTTTGGATTGTTTTTTTACTTTTCTTTGTCTCTTTATGCTTTGTATAATAAAAGTTTTTGTTCGTTGAAAATTAATTTATATTTTTATCAATACGTAGATAAAAGTATTGTATAAAAATTAAAACTATAAAAAATATGAAAAAAATATTGTTAACGTTCACACTTTCTTTATGTGGCGTACTTACATTTGCACAGATAGAAGGTAAGTGGAAAACGATAGATGATGAAACAAAACAGGCAAAATCTATTGTTGAAGTGTACAAAAAATCAGACGGAAAATACTATGGGAAAGTTTCTCAGTTATTAATAAAACCAGCTGAATCAAACTGTACGGCTTGTAAAGATGACAGAAAAGGAAAACCAATTTTAGGATTGGAAATCATCAGAGGACTGAAGAAAGATGGTGATGAGTTCACAGGAGGAACCATCACGGATCCTAAAACAGGAAAAACATACAAATGTACCATTACAAGAAGCGGTGATAAACTGAACGTAAGAGGGTATTTGGGATTATCTTTATTAGGAAGAACCCAGGTTTGGGAGAAAGCGAATTAATTTAAGTTTAAAATAGAATTTTAGATGACATTTCAGAAATGAGATGTCATTTTTTATGGATAAGAATTCTCAGGAAGCGGAAAAATCCACAAGAAGGGGACATCAGGAAGAAAAATTTATTTTAAATACAGTTAATATTATGACTTCTCATGGAAATGAAGAGCGTTTTTATGATGTGTATAATAAAAAAACACTACTTTTGTAGTCTAAATTTTTCAAGAAAATATGGCAGAATATACTTTTCGTGAGGTAATTGCACAGGCAATGAGCGAGGAAATGCGTAAAGACGAATCCATCTACCTGATGGGGGAGGAAGTTGCAGAATATAATGGTGCATATAAGGCTTCAAAAGGAATGCTGGATGAATTTGGTCCAAAAAGAATAATTGACACACCCATTGCAGAACTTGGATTTACAGGAATTTCTGTGGGAGCCGCAATGAATGGTAACAGACCCATCGTAGAATTTATGACATTCAATTTCTCACTGGTAGGAATTGATCAGATTATCAATAACGCAGCGAAAATCCGTCAGATGAGTGGAGGACAATGGAATTGCCCAATTGTTTTCCGTGGTCCTACTGCTTCTGCAGGACAATTAGGAGCTACTCACTCTCAGGCATTTGAAAATTGGTTTGCCAACTGCCCTGGACTTAAAGTAGTGGTACCTTCTAACCCTTATGACGCAAAAGGATTGTTAAAAACAGCGATCCAGGATAATGACCCTGTAATTTTCATGGAATCTGAGCAGATGTATGGAGATAAAATGGAAATTCCTGAAGAAGAATACTACTTACCAATAGGAAAAGCAGATATCAAGAGACAAGGTACAGACGTTACTCTGGTTTCTTTCGGAAAGATCATGAAACTGGCTTTACAGGCAGCAGAAGATATGGCTAAAGAAGGAATCTCTGTAGAAGTTATCGACCTTAGAACTGTTCGTCCTCTTGACTTCGATACAATTTTAGAATCTGTAAAGAAAACAAACAGACTGGTTATTTTAGAAGAAGCCTGGCCATTCGGGTCAGTATCTTCAGAAATTACTTATATGGTACAGCAAAAAGCATTTGATTATTTAGATGCTCCGATCAAGAGAATTACTACTCCTGATGCACCTGCACCTTACTCTGCAGCATTATTTGCAGAATGGTTCCCAAAACTTGAAAAAGTAAAAGAGGAGATCAAAAAAGCGATGTACGTAAAATAGTTATAGAAAAAAACTTCCGAAAGGAAGTTTTTTCATTTATTATATTCATGAAGAAAAATTCTTGACGTCATAAAATTAGTATAAATTTGCGCCTTTAAAATAAATTAAGCTGATATGGCAGAAGTTACAGAAGATGGCTACCACTTCGACATAAAGAAACTTTCCTTCATAGGAGTTTTAGTGTCTCTAGGAATTGTTTTTGGAGATATTGGTACCTCTCCGCTTTACGTAATGAAAGCAATTGTGAATGCAAGATCCCAGGGGAGCAACATGCCTTTCAATGAATACATAGAAGGAGCTCTTTCATGTATTATCTGGACCCTTACCCTGCAGACTACAATCAAATATGTGATCATTGCTTTGAGAGCAGACAACAAAGGTGAAGGAGGTATTCTTGCCTTGTTTTCACTGGTGAGAAACCTTAAAAAAGGATGGCTGTACCTCATTGCAATTATTGGTGCTGCGGCACTTATTGCAGACGGAGTAATTACCCCATCACTGACGGTAATGTCAGCTATTGAAGGTCTTGAAATTTATAATCCCCATACTCCTGTTGTTCCAATCACCATCGGAATTCTGATTGCCATTTTTGTCGTACAGCAGTTCGGGACCAGCTTTATCGGAAAGTTTTTTGGCCCGGTAATGGTGGTTTGGTTCCTTGTATTAGGAGGTCTGGGAGTAATGCATTTAAGTGAAAATTTTGAGATTTTAAGATCTTTCAATCCTTACTATGCTTACAAACTTATTGTGAACTCTCCGAGTGCCATTGTTATTTTAGGAGCTGTTTTCCTTTGTACAACCGGAGCGGAAGCATTATATTCCGATTTAGGGCACTGTGGTGCCAAAAACATTAGAGTAAGCTGGGCATTCGTTAAAATTATGCTTATTCTTAATTATCTTGGACAGGGAGCATGGCTTTTAACCAATTATAACAAACCAGGATTTTCTGTAGTGAATCCTTTCTTTGGAATCATGGAAGAATGGATGATCATCCCGGGAGTAATTTTAGCAACAGCCGCTGCAATTATTGCCAGCCAGGCATTGATTACAGGTTCGTTCACCATATTCTCAGAAGCAATGTCCCTTAACCTTTGGCCTAATCAGAAAATTGATTATCCTTCCGGAGTAAAAGGACAGATGTATATTCCAAGAATCAACTGGGGACTTCTTATTTTGTGTATCATTGTTGTTCTGCATTTTAAAGAATCAGGAAAAATGGAAGCCGCTTACGGTCTTTCCATTACCGTAACGATGTTGATGACCACCGTTTTATTGGTATTCTGGCTGCTGAAACACAGAGTAAGCAAGGTACTGATTCTGGTTTTCGCAATGGTTTACATGGCTATCGAATTAGGATTCTTCAGTGCCAACATCATCAAGTTCATGGAAGGTGGATGGATTACCGTTGTATTGGCCGGTTCTATCGGAGTTTCTATGTATGCATGGTATAACGGAAGACTGATCAAAACAAGATTTATCCAGTTTGTGAAAATAGAAAAATATGTATCTATACTTAAAGACATGAAGCTGGACGAAACTATTCCGAAATATGCTACTAACCTTGCTTACCTGAGCAGGGCAAAAAGAAATGATGAAGTGGAATCCAAAATTATCTATTCCATCATCAAAAAACAGCCGAAAAGAGCAGATCATTATTTTATCCTGAGCATCGTAAACCAGGAAGATCCCTATACTTTCAGATATACCGTAGATGAGATTCTTCCGGGAACCGTCTATAAGATCAATTTCCTTTTAGGATTTAAAGTAGACCGAAGAATCAACGATTATTTTAATATGGTTCTTAAAGACTTAATGGCGGACGGAACCATTCCTTCAAGAAGCAGCCATCCATCTTTAAGAGCTCATGATATACCGCCGGATCTTAAATATGTGATCATAGATAACACCTATATCAACGATATCCTTTTAACTGTTAAACAAAAGATTACTCTTAACATTTATAACTTTGTGAAGTATATCGGAAGTGACGACTTTAAGGCATGGGGAGTATCTTCGCACAATGTTGAAGTGGAATCTGCACCGATTACAGAATTAACAGTTTATGACAATAAGATCGAGCAGTCCGGGTATTTCCGTCACAACTCGTAGCCACTCGTATTAACCATACTATCTATTTAAATAAAATTCAATAAATTTGTAGATAATTTTTTTAATGGATACAATACAAAAAGAAAAAAATATAGCTTTGATCAAGGATGTTTTGAGAAACTACTTATTAGAAAAAGGGTTCAGAAACACACCTGAGAGATATACGATATTGGAAGAAATTTATAATATGGATCATCACTTCAATGTTGATGATCTGTATCTTCTGATGATGCAGAAAAAATATCACGTTTCCAAAGCAACGATTTATAACACGATTGAAATTTTCCTTGATGCAGGTTTAATCCGCAAGCATCAGTTCGGAGAAAAGACATTGACTTCTTCGTCTTATGAAAAGTCTTATTTTGACAAACAGCATGACCACCTGGTGATCTACAAAAAAGACTCTGATAAAGAGATTGAGGAAATTATTGAATTCTGTGACCCAAGAATCCAAGGAATCAAAGAAGCCATTGAAGAAGCATTTGGCGTAAAAATTGATTCTCATTCGCTATATTTCTATGGCACTAAGAATGACTAATTAATGAGAATAGCCCTTTTTCTGTTACTCTTTATTTCTACGCTCAACTTTGCGCAGGATAAAACTCCTGTGAAGAGAGATCCATATTTGCAGGCTCCTTCACCCACTCAGCCTCAACAGGTGAGACCTGAAGATAAAGTAAAGATCATCCACGCAGACGAAATCAAGAAAGATCCTGAAAAATACGACGGGAATCAATATTTTACCGGCCATGTTCAGATAGAACATCAGGGCTCCATTCTTACTGCGGATGAAGTTGTTCTGTATAATGAAGAAAACTTTGTAAAAGCAATAGGCAATACAAGACTTCAAAATACAGACGGCTCTGTAATCACAGCAGGAGAAATGGAATATGATGCCAATACCCAGAAAGGTGTTGCCAGAAAAAATGTGGTCCTGACGGATCCTAAACAGACCATAAAAACAGATATTCTGTATTACGACAGACTGGCTAATCAGGCGTATTTTAATACAGGAGGAACAATTTCGGACGGCCAGAATGTTACCTATGCGAAAGTAGGAACTTATTTTCTCAATACGAGAGTGGTGGATCTTACCGGGAATGTAAAGATTGAAACCCCTCAGTATACTATAGAAGGTCCAAATATCAAGCAAAATCAAAATACAAAAATTGCCGATTTTAATGGTCCTACAACCATTACCAGCAAAACCAATCCACGAAACAGAATCTATACGGAAAGAGGAACCTATAAAATGGATTCCAAGGAGGCGTATTTAACCAAAAACTCAAGGATATTTTACAATGAAAAAATCCTTACCGGTGATGATATGTACTACAATCAGATTTCAGGGTTTGGTAAAGCAACAGGCAATGTAACCCTGGATGATCCTAAAGAAAGAAGATATATAAAAGGAGGGTACGGAGAGATTTTCGAGAAAAAAGACTCCGCAATGATGACTAAAAGTCCGTATGCTGTAAAAGTAATGGAAAAAGACTCCATTTATTTCGCCGCAGAAAAAATCATCTCTTATCAAAGACCGGACTCACTGGATATCAAAGTGAAGAAAAGCTATCTGAGAGCCTTCAAAAAAGCCCGTATTTATAAATCCAATGCGCAGGGAAGAGCAGATTCCATTGCTTTCAATGAAACAGACGGAATCATGCATATGTACACCAATCCGATTCTCTGGAGCGGCGAAAAGCAGGTAACCGGAGATAAAGTGGAAGCTTATTTCAATACCAAGACAGAAGATATAGATTCCTTAAAAGTAATCGGAAATGCTTTTGCCATCAGTAAAGTAGACTCCCTGAACCTAAAAGATGAGTTCAACCAGGTGAAAGGGAAATTCATGACGGTATACTATGAGAACAATGCTATTAAAGAAGCAAGAGTAGTTGGAAACGCCCAATCTATCGTTTATGTTGATGATACCGATCAGGAAACCAAAAAACCGGAAAGAATAGGGATTACCTTGTCTACCTGCGGAATTATCGGAGCGTTATTTGAAGAAAGAGCATTACAGATTATTTCCTGCAGTATCGGAGCTGTTTCCGATACTTATCCGATGAGTATGATAGAACCGTCGAAAAGAAAGTTCCCGGATTTTAACTGGAATACCAAAGACCGGATCCGGAAATGGCAGGACATCCTTGTAGACACTCCGAATAACGAAGAAATACAATATACAGCAGATAATGAGCTCTTTGATAAAGCACAGAAAGCAATAGACGATGAAAAGGCCAAAGAAGAAGCTAAAAAGCCTAAGCGTACCAGAAAATAACAGAAAAGACCAGTAAAATGCTGGTCTTTTTTGTGGATTAATTTTAACGTTTAATGAATCTTTTATAGCTTTGCTGAAATTTTTGGAGACAATGGAAATGCATAAAGATTTTTTTACATATCAGGCACAAACCACAAAATTTGCTGCAGGTTTTGAAGTAGAGAAAGCAATAGGAAGCTATATTTACGGTACAGACGGAAAAAGATATCTTGACTTTGTAGCAGGAGTTTCTGCCAATACGCTGGGACATTCACATCCTAAAGTTGTGGATGCAATTAAAGAACAGACGGATAAATACCTTCACGTAATGGTGTATGGTGAATATGCACAGGAAAAGCCTGTAGCACTATGCAAATTGCTTGCTGAAGCAACTCCTGATCCCCTGGAAGTTACATACCTTGTGAACAGCGGTGCAGAAGCCATTGACGGAAGCTTAAAATTAGCCAAAAGATATACCGGAAGAGAAGAAATTGTTTCCTTTAAAAACTCCTATCACGGAAATACGCATGGCGCTTTGAGTGTTTCAGGAAATGAAACTCACAAGAGAGAATTCCGTCCTTTATTACCGATGGTTTCTTTTATTGAATTTAACAATGAAGAAGACTTCGATAAAATTACAGAAAAGACGGCTTGTGTTATCCTTGAAACCATTCAGGGAGCAGCAGGATTTCTGGTACCGGATAACGACTACCTGATCAAACTGAAGAGAAGATGTGAAGAAGTAGGGGCACTTCTGATTCTGGATGAAATACAGCCGGGATTCGGACGAACAGGGAAGTTGTTCTCTTTCGAACACTTTGGAATTGTTCCGGATATTCTTGTGATGGGTAAAGGAATGGGAGGCGGAGTTCCTGTGGGAGCTTTTATGAGCTCCAGAGAAATCATGGAAACGCTTTCACATTCCCCTAAATTGGGCCACATTACTACTTTTGGAGGAAATCCACTCATTGCAGCGGCAAGCTATGCTACATTGAAAGAAGTGCTGGAAAGCGGTTTAATGAAGGAAGTAGAGGAAAAAGAGAAGTTGTTCAGAGAACTTTTGGTTCACCCAAAAATCAAAAATATCAATGGTAAAGGCTTGATGCTGGCTGTCAATCTCGGAACTCCTGAATATACTCTGGAAGTAGCTAAAAAATGTATGGAAAGAGGACTTATTGTTTTCTGGCAGCTGTACAGAAATGAATATCTGAGAATCTCTCCACCTCTTACATTATCTCTGGATGAAATAAGAGAAGGATGTCAGATTATTATCGATATACTGAATGAAAATTAAAATAAAATCTCTCTGTAAAGGAGAGATTTTTTTATGTTTTACATGGTAGTTTTTGGCTTTAAAACTTACCATCACAGGGATGTAAAGCCAGTGATAAATATCATGCAGATTCTATAAAAAAGTAATTGTTTTTTTGCGTAATAAAAAAATTAATTTATATATTGCGGGACGATAAAACAAAGATTATATGGCGAAACATAAAGTCCATTACGAATTTCCAATGCACTGTTTATCAGAGATTTTATACGAATATCTGGCGACTGCAGAGGGATTGTCTGAATGGTTTGCGGATGAGGTAACAGAGAAAGGCGATGATTTCTTTTTTAGCTGGGGTGGAGGTCCTGCTGAGAAGGCCACTTTGATCAGATATAAGCCTGAAGGTTTCGTGCGTTTCAGATGGGAAGAAGATGAAGGAACAAAAAATTTCTTTGAAATGACTATCACAATTGATGATATTACAGAAGATCTGGCTTTAAATATTACAGACTTCTGTGAAGAAGGTGATGAAGAGGAAAATGCAATGTATTGGGAAAATCTTATCGAAAACCTCAGAATAAAACTAGGTGCGGCATAATACCGGGCTATATGAAATGATAAAACTGATGAACGATTTATCGTTCATTATTTTTTTGTAAATAAATTACATCAAAATTTGGAAAATCAATATTTTACATCAGACGAGTTACATGTAAAGAACAGAGCTTTTCTTTGGGGAGACTCAGTAAAAGTTTCTTTCTTTCTAAGAAATGGTGGATTGATCATGGACGAAGAATGCTATTTTTTTCTAATGGCTTCCATGAGAAAGATGAGACTGAATATTCCTTTGACTTACACGCTGGAGTTTTTCCAGACCCTTTTTCAAAAAGAAATTATTGAAGGCAAAGGCATAAGCAATGGAATTATCAATTTCCAGGTGTTCAGAAATAATGATGGAATGACATTGGCAAAATCTTCTGTTTCCTATTTTTACGAGGTGACGGAAATGGCTGATGTGCTTGCTATTCATCAAAGACCTCTGGAATTGGATTTGATTAAGGAAATTAATGTTAATAACAACCTTTTGAGCAATATCCGGGTTCACTGTCCGGAAAACATTTACGGAGTGATCTATGCACAGGAAAATGATCTTGACGATGTGATCCTTCTGAATCCAAACAAAAGAATAGCACGTACCACTGCCGGAAATCTTCTCTTTTTAGAAGGTGATGTCATCAAGGTACCCAAGCAGACGGAAGGAGCTTACATTTCTCCTTTGATGGAAAACTTTGTTACTTTTTTACATAAAAATAACCTTGCTGATATTCAGGAACACGAGATTATCGCATTTGAATCCCAGAAGGCTGAAGAAATTTTAATGATTTCTGATGAGAAAGGTATGTTTTCTGTAGGTAAGATAAGAAATAAGACTTTTGAAACTTCCCGTTTCTCCGAATTGGTAGAAAGCTGGAAGAAAAGTTTTCATCCATAAAAATTGACAAACCCGGTAAACAACAAAGTTCCAGAAGTCCTTTACCGGGTTTTATTCTGAATAAATCAGAAATTGTTTCTTTATTTAATATTCGTTGATAATCTCAACAAATTTTTGTGCGATTTCTTTCTGCCCTTTCTCACTGGTAATATAATTCCTGTTATCAGAATTATTAATGAAGCCAAGTTCTACCAATACAGCAGGTACTTTGGTTTCTCTTAGCATGTGAAGATTTTGGCGTTCTTCAATTTTACGGGCATTGAATTTCTTATAGATTTTTCCGGCCAATTCCTTTGATACGTCAGAATTCTGAACGTAAACTTCAAATCCGTTGTCAGATCTCTCCTTCTGAGGTGAACTGTTAACGTGAAGAGAAATGACCATTTCAGGCTTCAGCTTATTGATCTGATCTGTTCTTTCAGCAAGGGTAGGAGAGCTGTCTGAGTCTCTCGTTAAAATAACTTCATATTTGTCCTGGCTTTCATTGATCTTCCGGATTTCCTTAGCAATGCTTAATGCAATATTTTTTTCCAGAATTTCACCATAAGCAGCCCCAAAATCATTTCCGCCATGTCCGGCATCAATGACAATGTATTTTTTGCTGATAGGAGTAAATGATAAAAACGCTGTAGAAAATATTGATAAAGCAAGTAGTGTAATACCTTTCATATCAGTGATTTTAGTTTTTCAAAGAACGGAAAAACTTTCTTTAAAATTGGTTAAGAGAATCTTAAAGTTTGTTAATTATCAGAATTATACGAAAAATATACTTTTAGTTCAGGGAAATATCTTCAGGGGAATTAGCCCAGAGAAGAAATTCTCCTCCAAGATTCTGCATGATAGACTTCCATAGGTTCTGATCATTGGGAAGCGTATAATCAAGATTGTAAACATCCACTACCGTCCACATTTTTCTTTGAACTTCAGTATCCAGCTGATGAGAAGACCATCCGGAATATCCTGAAAATATTTTGATATGGTTGATATCCAGTTCACTGCTTAAAACCGCATTAATAATACGTTCGATATCTTCTGTAAGATAGTATTCATCTGTAATGTCTGTATAGATCTCTGTAACTCTTTTGCCTTTTACAATGAAAAATACCTTGTCGTTTTCCACAGGTCCTCCATCATATACCTCAATTTTAAAGTCAAAAAAATCTTTGAATTTGCTACTCATCTGGCTATTCTTTTTGTTCAATATCAAACCAAATGCACCACTTTCATTATGTTCAATAATCAATACTACCGATCTTGAAAAAATATCGCCGGAAATGTCGGGTGTCGAGATTAATATTTTACCTTTGTATGAGTGATTCATACTCAAATTTAATAAAAAATATTTATGGAAAACCTGCACGACAGAAGAAAAGTGTACGAGAAATCCCAACTTATTGAAAGTGAGATAAAACAAAATCCAATTGAACAGTTCAGAGACTGGTTTTTGGAAGCTAATGAGAGTCCGATGATCTCAGAAGCTAATGCTATGGCGGTTTCTACAGTGGAAGAAGATGGGTGTCCAAGAACAAGAATGGTGCTTCTTAAAGCATATACCCACGAAGGATTTATTTTTTATACCAATTATAACAGTAAAAAAGGAAAAGCAATAGAAAACAACCATAAGGCCTGCCTGCATTTTTTCTGGCCTAATCTTGAAAGGCAGATTATCATCAAAGCTGATCTTGAAAAGGTTGCAGAAAACCTTAGCGACGGTTATTTCCATTCCAGGCCGAAAGGAAGTCAGCTCGGCGCTGTGGTCTCTCCGCAAAGCCAGGAGATTCCCAATAGAGAATTTCTGGAAGATAAGTTAAAAGAGCTGGAAAAGGAGTATGAAAATACGGAAGTTCCAAGACCAGCCCATTGGGGAGGATACCTTGCAAGACCTTATGAAATTGAATTCTGGCAGGGAAGACCCAATCGCCTTCATGACAGGATTATTTATGAGCTTGAAGATCTGGACTGGAAAATTTCAAGACTGGCTCCGTAATGAGAAGTTAGAAGTTAGAAGTTAGAAGTTAGAAGTTAGAAGTGGCGGTTTTCAATAGAAGATAAGTCACCTGAAAATATAAAATTTGTAATATCAATAGAAGCGGGCTTTAGCCCGCTTATTTTTATGATGCATAATGATAGAGGCTTTAGCCAAAACTTAATACTTATAAACCCCTTAAAATTTCTTAATGGTTTAATTTTCTATCATCATTGAACATAAAAAAGGCTGTTTCTAAGAAACAGCCCTGAATTTTTGTAATCTGAATGATTATTTTTTCTTAGCACCTGAAACTGCATTTGATAAATCAGCTCCAGCTTTGAATTTAGCAACTTTTTTAGCAGCAATTTTGATCGGTTTTTTAGTTGCAGGGTTAATACCTTGTCTAGCCGCTCTCTCAGCTACTGAGAAAGTACCGAAACCTACTAAAGAAACTTTTCCGTCTTTTTTCTTTAATGTAGTTGTAACGTTACCAATGAAAGACTCTAGAGCAGCTTTAGCTGCAACTTTAGTGATACCTGCATCTTTTGCGATTGCGTCGATTAATTCAGACTTGTTCATAATTTTTAATATTAAAGTTAGTTCGTAATTATAGCAAATATAGTACTATTTTCTAATTGTGCAATTTTTTTATTAAAACTTGTGAAATTTTTTTGCATTTCACTGAAATCAGTTAAAATATGATAATTCCACTTTTCACAGAAAATCTACGTTACAGGTTACTAAAATCATGCCAAATGCTTATGTGTATTGACTTTAGCAAAAAGTTAATATTATTTTTCGTATTTATTAAATCCTAAATTGTGTATGAAGAATTAATTTTTTTGACCATATGATTATTAAATTTATAAGTAATTTTTATATTTCTTGTATTTTGTTAAATTAAACCCCTGTGTTTGTGGGAGTTTTAAAATGATAATAAACGCCTGTTTTATTAATTTTTATTAATAAATTTGCAACATGTTAATAGAAGTTTTCAAGTCTAAGATTCATAGGGTGAGAGTAACTGCCTCTGACCTTAATTATATAGGGAGTATAACGATCGATGAAGATCTTATAGAAGCTGCCGGTCTGGTAGTGGGAGAAAGAGTCTATATCGTGAATGTGAACAACGGAGAACGTTTTGATACCTACGTGATCAAAGGGAAAAGAAAATCAGGAGAAGTGTGTCTGAATGGTCCTGCAGCAAGAAAAGTACAGAAAGATGATATCATTATCATCATTGCTTATGCTCAGATGACTCCGGAAGAAGCAAAAGACTTCCAGCCAAAGATCGTTTTCCCGGATGAAAAAACAAATCTTCTTACGTAGTACATGGAGAAAACATCAAAAAGTCCGGTAAAATCAATACTTACAATAGTAATATCGCTTGCTTTTGCAGGCTTTTTTTTATGGCTTGCCTTAAGAGGGCTGGATTTTAAAGTCATTCAGAAGTCACTGGCAAAGGCTAATTATGTCTGGGTATTATTTGCTTCCGTATTCGGTCTTTTAGCGTACTGGTTCAGGGCGATCCGCTGGAATCTGATGCTGGAACCGATGGGACACAGAATTTCCAATTCCAATGCGCTTTGGTCTATCTCATTTGGTTATCTGATGAATCTTACGATTCCCAGAAGTGGCGAAGTAGCAAGGGCAACCGCTTTATATGGCGTGGAAAAAGTACCTGTAGATAAATCTTTCGGAACTATTATTCTGGAAAGAGTAGTAGATCTGATCTGTATGCTTGGTTTCTTAGGGCTGACATTATTGTTTAAATATGAAGCCATTCTGTCATTCTATAAAAATTCAGGAATAACAATGAATCCCAACAAGATCATACTGGTTCTTTCTATTCTGATTGCAGGAACAGTTTTGTTCTTTGTATTTAAAAAGAAACTTTCAGGGATTCCTTTTTTAGGAAAAGTGGTTAGCTTTATTGACGGGATTTTTCAGGGGATCACTTCCATTTTTAAATTAAAAGAAAAAGGAAAATTCATCCTTTATACATTAGGAATCTGGATTTGCTATTATTTAGCCGCTTATCTGGTATGTTTTGCACTTCCTGAAACTTCAGCATTTACCTTTGCAGACGGTTTCTTCATTATTGTAGTAGGAACTTTAGGAATGATTATTCCTGCCAGTGGAGGAATCGGAGCGTATAACCTTGCGATGAAGTATGGCTTTATGGCGCTGTTTATTTCAGTAGGAAAAAGTGCAGATTTCGGTGGTGAAATGGGACTTACGTACTCCTTTATTTCTTTACCGCTGCAGATTGTGATTATGCTGGTAATGGGATTAATCTCTATTCCTATGCTCGCCAAAGCAAGAAATACAGCAGTTTCGGATAAAGAATTTGAAAATTAATTCAATACATTTTATACAATATAAGGTTCAATTTTTTAATTGGACCTTTTTTTATGGCTGTTTTTTAACTTAAATCGTTTTAATTAAGCGGTCTATAGCATTTTTTCATCAATAAATTTGGTCAGTTCATAAATCACTTCTATCTTAATGCAAAAAATAATCATAATATAAAACACTATGGCAATTAATCTACAGAAAGGACAAAAGATCGAGATAGGATTGACGAAAATGACGATTGGATTAGGCTGGGATCCGAATGAAGGAACCGGCTACGATTTTGACCTGGATGCTTCTGCAATCATGATTGATTCTGACAGAAAATTAGTAAGCGAAGAATACTTCGTTTTTTACAATAACTTAAATTCTCCGGATGGAGCCCTTACCCATACAGGAGATGATCCGAGTGGTAAAAACAGTGATGGTGACGATGATGAAGCGATCATTATAGACCTTGATAAAGTAGATTCAAGAGTAGAAGAGATCCTTTTTGTGGTTACCATAGAAGACTTTGAAAGAAGAAGACAGAATTTCGGACAGGTAAGAAACTCCTATATCAGAGTAGTAGATAACCATTCCAACCAGGAAATTGCAAAATACGAACTGGATGAAGATTTCTCCATTGAAACAGGAGTAGAGTTCGGAAGACTGTACAAAAGAAACGGAAGCTGGAAGTTTGAAGCTTCAGGAATAGGATACAGAGCAGATCTTGGTTTCTTCCTTGAAAAATACTACAAAGGACAAATCATCAAATAAATCGTCAAATACACAAAAACTATAACTATGGCAATTAATTTACAGAAAGGACAAACGATAGATTTAAGAAAGAATGACCGCGGTGAAAGCGTTTATGATCTTTCAAAAGTAACCATCGGCTTAGGATGGGATGTAAGAAAACAAAGCAGCGGTTTTTTTGGAAAACTATTCAGCAAAGAAGCCGAATACGACCTTGATGCAGTAGCATTTCTTTTAGATGGCAACGGAAAAGTAGCTAATCTCGGAAGAACAGTACAGACCAATGACGGAAGACAGATGGGACTTTACCAGGGAGATGTGGTTTTCTTCAACTCCATGCAGCATCCAAGCGGAAATGTATGGCTTACCGGAGACAACAGAACCGGAGCAGGAGATGGAGATGATGAACAGATCATTGTAAGACTGGACCAGCTGGATCAGAGCTACCAGAAAATTGTGTTCATTGTTACCATTTATCAGGGAAGAACCAATAACCAGCACTTCGGAATGATTGAAAATGCATTTATCCGTGCGGTAGATGCTTCAGGAAAAGAAATTACAAAGTACAGCCTTTCCGGTGATTCAAGTATGAATGGTAAATGTGCAATGGTTTTTGCAGAAGCCTACCGTCACAATGGCGACTGGAAATTCCGTGCAGTAGGAGAACCACACAATACAGATAATTTTATCGATATTCTGAGACAGCAATACGCATATTCCAACTAGATTCCCGAATTTTATTAAACTATAATAAAAGCGGTCGGCGGAAGTCGGAGACTTCCGCCGACCGCTTCAGAATTAATACTTATCTATAATGAGCAGGAGATTATTAGCTTATTTTTTATTAGATACATCAGGTTCCATGAACGGAGAGCCTATTCAGGCCCTGAATAATGGTTTCAACGGCCTTATCAGTATGCTCCGTGCAGATCCGCAGGCAATGGACAGCCTGCATTTGAGCGTTATTACCTTCGATAGAGACGTTAAAAATATGATACCCTTAACAGACCTGGCGAGCTTTTATCCCATGGAAATTACCTGTCCGGACAGTGGCCCGACGCATACAGGAGCAGCCCTGGAAATGGTTTCAGAATTGATGCAGAAAGAAATTGTAAAAGAATCTGCCGATACAAAGGGAGACTGGCAGCCTCTGCTTTTTATATTTACGGATGGAAAACCTTCGGATATTCAAAAATACAGGCAGATGATCCCTGTGATCAGAGGACTGGAATTTGGTGCCATCGTAGGATGTGCAGCAGGCCCGAAAGCTGATGAAAAGTTTCTGAAGGAACTCACAGATCATGTGGTAAAGCTTGATACTACAGATGCCATTACCCTTTCTTCTTTTTTCAAATGGGTGAGCTCCTCCATTACACAGGGAGGACAATCGCAGAATACAGGAGAAAACATCACATTACCTCCGCCGCCATCGGAGCTTACTATTATTATTTAAAAAATTGTCTTTACAGCATGAGAAGACTGCCTATTTATTTTTTAGTAGATGTCTCCGAATCTATGGTAGGAGAACCTATTGAGCAGGTGCAGGAAGGGATCGCCAATATCATCAGGGAATTAAAAAAAGATCCTTATTCACTTGAAACCGTTTATATTTCCGTGATTGGTTTTGCGGGAGAAGCTGAAGTCATTACGCCGATGCAGGATATTATCAGTTTTTATCCGCCTAAAATTCCGGTCGGAAGTGGTACGTCACTTTCCCAGGGTCTAATTAAACTAATGGATTGTATTGACAGGGATATTGTGAAAACAACGTATGAAAGAAAAGGCGACTGGAAACCTATCGTCTTCCTGTTTACAGACGGAGTGCCCACTGATGATGCCACCAAAGCCATTGAAAGATGGAATACCAAATACAACGGAAAATCTAATACCATTGCCGTATCTATAGGTGAAAATACGAATTATAAACTTCTAGGTTCTCTGGCGGATAACGTTTTACTCTTCAATAATTCTGATGAGAATTCTTACAAAGAGTTTTTCAAATGGGTAACAGATTCTATTAAAACAACCAGCCAGAGTGTCACAGAAGCCAAAAAAGAAGGAATTAATTTGTCTAAAATAGATTCCATGATTCTGGAGAAAGTAGATCCAGAAATGGAACAGAGATTCCCGGATAATAATTTTGTAGTATTGAACGGAAAATGCCAGGAAACGGAAAAGCTTTATCTGATGAAGTTTAAAAAAGCGTTCGCAGAATCAAGCATACCGGGAATGGCTACAAGATATTACAGATTGGACGGAGCGTATAAAATTGATGAAAAAGCCTACTACAGACTTTCTTCCAATCAGAAAACGCATCTTAAAATCAATATCGAAGAACTGGACGGAGGAACTTCATGCCCGCACTGTGCCAATCCCATTGCATTAGCTACCTGCTCGTGTGGAGGTATACACTGTCTGAGAGGAGAAGGATACAGCAAATGTCCTTGGTGTGGAACTTCGGATTATTACGGATTTTCTGGAGGAGGATTTGATATTAACCGAACGCTGGGCTAATGATGGGGAAATTTTTCAGGAAGTCTGCCGCAGAATCCAAACCAAAGACGATGCAACAGGCTGTTGTTTTTAAAGAAAAAGAAGAGTTCAAAGATGCTCATTGGGTATTGAAAAATGCCAGTGCAAAGCACTTCTATGAATTCACTTTCGATATGGAAGATTTCCCGAACATACAGATTCAGAATATCGGAAACATTGAAGAAGCAGGGCTTACTTTTGAAAACAATAGAATCTCAGGAGTCCCGGTTACCAATAATATGTATCATCTGGATATTCAGTTTTATCATATTCATGATCAGCATCAGATTGAAACAAAGAAAATACAGCTCTTCGTCAATGCAGATCCCAAAGATTTATGGAAGAATATTCCAAGCGATACAAACGCCGCTTTTTATAAACCGGAAGAAGACTCATTCAAAGGTTCTTTTTCAGACAAAAAAATTGTGGTGGCTTCCAAAAGAGGACGTTCCCATGCGCATGAAGGCAAATTTCGTGAAGACGATTTTGCTGTAAATAGGCTTCACGATGGCTGGAATATTATTGCTGTTTCAGATGGAGCGGGCTCAGCAAAAGCTGCAAGAGAAGGTTCCAGACTGGCAACGGAAACGATCAACCGGTTTTTTAACTCACAGGAAATTTTAAATCAGATTGAAAATAACATCAATGTTTTATATATCAATCAGTTTTCTGATGAAGAACAATTGAAAGCCAAGCAGGATATCATCAATATCTTATCAGAAGGTGTTTTACATGTTTATCACACATTAGAAAAAGCCGCAGCAGAAAATACCCTTTCAATAAATGATCTGCATGCTACTCTTATTTTTACTTTACTTAAAAAGTTCAGTTTCGGATATGTCATTCTGAGCTTTGGAGTGGGAGACTGCCCGATCAATCTTATTAACACAGACTTTTCTGAAGTTAAGCTTTTAAACCGGATGGATGTGGGAGAATTTGGTGGAGGGACACGTTTCATCACCATGAAAGAAATTTTTAATGATACAATAGCTTCCCGTTTCCGGATTACCTGTGTAGAAGATTTTTCTTATCTGGTGCTAATGACAGATGGTATTTATGATCCTAAATTTACCACCGAAAACAAACTGGAAGATACAACAAGCTGGAAAGCACTTTTTGAAGACCTAGCCGGAAATAATGATGACAGGGCGAAAGCAGATTTTATCAATGATGAAAAGATTGATGAAGAACTTTTAATCTGGAGCGATTTCTGGAGCAGAGGAAACCACGATGACCGTACATTGGCAATAATCTATTAATACGAATGAAAAAGACCATTAAGGTTGTTTCTGTTCTGGACACAGCCAAATCCTATGAATATGTAGATGAAAACCCTATCCGGGGCGGGGTGAAAGATGTTTATTTTTCGCCTGATAAAGAATATGTAGTTGCTTTTTACCGGAATCCGCTGGATGAAGGACAAAAAGAAAGGATCATGAGAATTGTTTCCACTTATCTGCAAAGTATACAGAGTGGAAATGCTTCAGAATACTTCCTGAACGAAATATTCAGATGGCCTTATGATATTGTTGAAAGAAATAAACTCACAGGAATTGTAGTTCCTGTTTATCACCATAAATTTTATTTTGCCAAAGGTTATATCGGTTCGGATAATATCCAGGGACAGGATAAAGTGGGGAAGTGGTTTACAGCTCCTATGTTCAGGAATCAGCAATACCCTTTAAGACTGGATCAGTCGGAGCTTGGAGATTGGCTGAGCTATTTTCAGATTGCAGTCAATATCAGCCGGGGAGTGAAAAAGCTGCATCAGATGGGGCTTGCACATTCCGATTTATCTTACAATAATATTCTGGTGGATCCTGTCACAAAATCTGCCTGTATCATAGATATTGACGGCCTTGTGGTACCCAAACTCTTTCCACCGGAAGTGATAGGAACTTCTGATTTTATTGCGCCGGAAGTTTTAAAAACCCAACATCTGAAACTTCAGGATCCGGACAGGCATTTACCCAATCAAAAAACAGACCTGCATGCTCTTGCGGTTCTCATTTATATGTATCTGCTGAGAAGGCATCCGCTGCGTGGAGGTAAAATCTGGGATCTGGATTCTGAAAAAGATGAAATTCTGTCCATGGGAGAAAAAGCAATGTTTGTAGAACATCCGCAAAATAATTCCAACCATGTGAAGTCCGATCATCTCAGAAAATGGGATGCATTCTGGGGAGATCCTCAAAAGATTCCATATACCGTTACAGGGCCATATATTTCAGAACTGTTCAGGAAAACATTCGTAGACGGATTACATGATCCCATCAGACGTCCCACGGCCAATGAGTGGGAAACTGCTTTACTGAAAACCGTAGATCTGATCCAACCATGTCTTAATCCGGATTGTACAGAAAAATGGTACGTCTTTGATAATACGAGTAATCCCAAATGTCCGTTTTGCGGAACACCACATCAGGGAACATTACCCGTTTTAGACTTATATTTTAAATTTGATGATGAGGTCTGGAAACCGGAAAATCACAGGCTCATGGTTTATCATAATCAGTATCTTTTCAAATGGCATGTTTCCAGGAAAGTGATACGCAATGAAAATCTGACGCTGCAGGATAAAATGCCGGTAGGATATTTTACGTTCCACCAGGGAAGATGGGTATTGGTCAACCAGAGCTTATCAGGAATGAAGGATGTCACAGAACAGAAAGAAATTCCACCAGGCTCTATGGTTGAACTTACCGATGGTAAAAAAATACTGCTTTCCTCACAAGAAGGCGGAAGATTGATTTACGTAACCATGGCAAACCAGTAAAGACTAACGGATAATCAAGGCTTGTTCCGGAGTGTCATTCTGAATGGAATGAAATGTAATGAAGAATCTCACAGATGATTGTGGCCATTTGTGCTCATTTATTTGTGAGATTTGTGTTTAAATCAAAGGGAACATTCAACGGCTTTAGTCAAAACTTAAAAAAAGCATCTATTGTCTTTCCGTTTCCATAAAATAAGAATACTGGTCTTCCCCCACAATTCTGAACCCAAGACTTTGATAAAGATGTTGTGCTTTATTGGTCTTTAAAACACTTAATGAAACCGTTTTTCCAGCTAATGAAGCTTCTTCTAAAATATCAGACAAAATCCTTTTTCCAAGCCCTTTGCCCTGTTGACTGGGATCAATCTGAAGCTGCAGCACCTCAATATTCGTAAACGTTCTGTCTACTTTTAACAGCCCCATGGGTTTATTGTTTAAAAAAATAATATTGGCTTTTTCAAACTGATACAAAACTCTTTGAAGGGTTGTTTCTCTGTCTGTAGAAAGCCCGGAACTTTCATAATGAGGATTCATGGTTTTCATTCTGAGATTGAGAAGAAAATCAATGTCAGTTTCATCAGCTTGTTTGTAATGCAGATCAGGATTCATATTCAAAAATTAGAGTTCTTACTTTAATGCAATTTTTAGTCCCATTTCTTCTTTCATGTGCAATAAAACTTCGGCATTTCCTCTGGCATCGTCAACCGGATTGTGCGTGTGTTCCGTTTTGCGGAGATGCTTCCATTGGGCAAAAGTATCTTTTTCCAGTCCGCAGTACAGATCAGAAAGTCTTCGGGAAGAAAAGCCAAAAGGATTCCTTCCGATAAAATGATGAAAATACCAGCAGATAAACATCCAGTCGAAACCGTTATTATCACTGATGAAAATAGGTCTACCTTTGGAATGGGTTTTAATCCAGTCTTCAAAGGCCAGCATTACGGTTTCAGGATCGTCAAAACTCATTGTTTCTTCTCTGCTGAAGCCCGAAACTGCTAAAGCATCAGGATTGAACTTCTCAGAAACAGGCTTTAATTTTCCATAAAAAGTAGTGTCCAGTTCCTCATTCACGAGGACTGCTCCGAAACAGACCATAGAAAAATCCCCGGGAATCGGGCCGTCCGACTCTATGTCAACCATGATGTAGCTCATTGGAAATAGTTTTTAACAGGACGAAGATATTGAAATATGCTGAGAGATGGAAGATGGAAGCGGGAGGAAGGAAGCTGGAAGTTACTTTTTGTTTCATAAATAACTTCGGTGTTTTTAAATGAATGAATATTTTCAAAAATATCTCAATCATCAACCTCCATAAGTTCATTGTCTTAAATAAACTCCACCTCCCATCTTCCATCCTTATACTAACTCAAAAAAGCCCCTTTTCCCGATTTTTATTTTCGTTTGAGGGATCAGTTCCATTTCTTCATTTGAGTCCGTTATTTTGATTGTATTGATCTGAACGCCTCCATTCTCAATTAATCTCCGGATGGCCGATTTGCTGAGGTCATTTTTAAGCTGATGACACAGTTCAACGAGGGAAATTCTGTTCTCCATACTTTTCAATGAACCGATAGCTACAGGTTCATACACTTTCTCTTCAAAATTTTTATTCTGAAACTGGTTGATAAAGAACTGTTCTGCATCTTCAGCTGAAGTAGAATCATGGTACTGGCTGACGATATTTTTAGCAATGATTTTTTTAATATTCATTGGGTTTTCGCCTTCGTTTAACCGGGAAAAAATGGCTGTTTTTTCTTCCATAGAAAAATCGGTAGTAAGATTGATAAACTCTTCAATCAAAGTATCTGGAATAGACATGGTTTTTCCAAACATTTCATTGGGTTCGTCCGTCAATCCAATAATATTATTCAGAGATTTACTCATTTTTTCTTTTCCGTCAAGACCTCTCAGTAAGGGCATACACATGACAATCTGAGCGGGCATTTGATGCACCTCCTGAAGCTGTCTTCCCATCGTGCAGTTGAACAGCTGGTCTGTGCCTCCCATCTCGATATCGCACTCAATTTTTACAGAATCAAAACCCTGAAGAATCGGGTAAACCAATTCATGCATGGCAATAGGTGTATTTTCTGTAAACCTTTTATTAAAATCATTTCGGTGCATCAATTGAGCTACGGTCACTTTTGAAAGCAGTTGGATGACCTCAGAAAAATCAAGAGCATCCAGCCAGTCAGAATTGAAAACAATCTTCGTCTTCTCTACATCAATAACCTTTGAAAGCTGATTGATGTAAGTCTGGGCATTATGCTGAACATCCTCAGCGCTCAATGGTTTTCTTGCTTTATTTTTTCCTGTAGGATCGCCAATCCTTGCTGTAAAACTTCCTACAACAATAATGATCTGATGCCCCAGATCCTGAAACTGTTTCAGCTTTTTCAGGACTACCGCATGTCCCAGATGCAGATCCGGAGCCGTGGGGTCAAAACCCAGTTTGATGGAAAGTTTTCTGTTTTCTTTAGAGGCCACAGCCAGTTTTTCTTCCAGCCCGTTTTCAGGCAGGATGATAGCCACATTTTCTTGTAATGGATGAATCATGTTGAATAGTTTTAAAATGAAAAAAGCCCGGACAGGTACTGTCCGGGCTCTATATATACGTTAGATTATTTTTATTGGATTACAGATATAGAAAGTCTTCCCGAACGATAGCCCGGAGTGTAATATTCACTGAAGAATGGAAGACGTAATATACTGTTCAGATGTTTCATTGTGATGCAAATATACAGGAATTTCCTGAGGATCCAATATTTAAACCATTAAGACGCATTGCAGGGTTATAACAAGATTTGTTTTAAAAGAAAAACTTAACCATCCATCAATCTTAATGGCTTAAAATAATGGTTCAAAACAATTTTACTTGCGGTTTTTGAAGCTAATTTCATGCCATAAATTCCTTAAAAATAAAATACAGGACAAAGATGTAAAAACTGTATTTTATTATTTTCTTTGTCACCTGATAAGAAGTCTTTAAAATAGGCATATTCTCTGTTTTTCTATCATTGTTTTCATGAAAAAAATTAATAGTTAAGAACATGTTCAGAGTATAAATTTCTAATCTGACCTTTCCAGATTTCCAGATTTTCGGGAGAAGCTTTATCTGCTTTATCAAAAAATAAATGCCTGATAATTTCAAGCCCTGAATAGATAAAAATGCCATTGTCAGAAGTTAATGTCAATGCTTTATCCATTCCTGTTTTTTCATATTCTTCATGAGATTTTCCATGAGTATTGATAATCACCGTCTTTTTACCTTCCAGAAGCCCTTTCTGTATACCCTGGTCATATCGGTAAGCAAAACCATAACTGAAAACACGGTCTATATATCCTTTCATTATCGCAGGAAGTCCGGTCCACCAGATTGGGTAGATAAAAGTAATCTGTTCTGCCCATGAAATATGTTCCTGTTCGGTTTTTACATCATCCGAAACTTTTCCTACACGCTGTCCCTGCATGTCTTCCAGTGAAAGTACAGGATCAAAGCCTATGGTATAAAGATCTCTCACAACAACTTCCTCGTTACGGAGCTGAAGGGTTTCAACAACTGTGTTTAAAAGATGATGATTTAAACTGTTTTCATTAGGATGTGCGTAAATGATTAAATGTCTCATTGTTTTGATTGTTAAGATTAATGAGACAAAAGTAGCACAGTGCTCTTTTCAAAAATTGTAAGAAAACGATACGGTCTATCCGGACCTGGGATTACAGATTTCCTGCTGGAATTTTAAATACTGAGACGGTGAAATGTTGATAAAATGCTTAAAATCATGGATAAGCTGGCTCTGATCATAATAGCCACATTCATCAATGATCGTAAACCACTTGACAGGGTTTTGCCTTTCTGTTTCCTTTTCAATGATTTGTATTGCTTTTAAAAAACGGTTGTAGCGGGTAAGTTCTTTTAAAGAATAGCCAAACTGCTCTTTCTGCTTTCGCTGGATGTTTCTTTCTGTCTGCTGAGTCTGTTCTGCAATTACTTTAACGGGATTTAACAGATCATTCTCAAAACTGCTCAAAAGCTGTCCTGTAATGTCCCGATCCTGCAGATAAGGTTTACAGAATTCAAGAATGTAATCTACCTGCTTTGTGACTGAATCTAATCTTGTAAGCTGATGCCAAAGGTCTGTAAAACAATTTTCTTCCAGTAATTCATCCGGATGTTTTACCGATTGTTCAATAGATATTTTTCCAAAAAATCTGAAGAATGCATCATCCTTAAAATTGGCAACCAAAATAGAGCATCCTGCGGGAAGTGTATATTCAAAAGCTTGTCTTACCGGTCCGAATACCATGCATTTGTCCACACTTATCATCGTTTTTTCCCGCGTAAACATCGTAGCATCTTCTCCAAAACAAAATAACAGAATTGTCTGATAAGTAGGCAAAAGTGTTTTGGTAATGGAGGTTTCAGAAGCATTTTCAGCAAAATAGAAATGAGTAAATACACTTTCAAATTCCTGTGGAACTGAAATTCTGTACTCGTTATATTCTGAACGTAATTCCATAAGCCTGAAATTAAATGATGAGGTGTTTTATCATTTTATAGTTGGTCATAGCAATTCCTTTTACATGAACAGTCTGCTCCTGAATCACCTGAAAACCTGTTTTTTGAAAAAAGGATCTGGCCGTTTTACTGACATCAGCGGTAAGTTCTTTCTCATTATTCAGCAAAGCTTTTTTCTCAATATGATGGTAAAGCATAGTTGCGATTCCTTTGTGCTGAAAATCTTTGTGTACAAAAAGCAGATCAATATAATTTCCCTGATCGAGTGTACAGAAACCGGCTATTTTATTCTCTATGACAGCTACAACAGCGTATTGATCTCTGATCACTTGTCTCCATCTTTCTTCGTTCTCTGCACCGGATTTCCAGGCTTCGAGCTGTTGTAGATCATAATCTTTTTTGCATACCTCATCTATTGTTGCCGTAAACAGCTGCAGCATTTCCGGAAGATCATTGTAAATTCCTTTTCTGAGGATGATATGATTATCTGATGTATTGCTGTTCATAAAGTTTTTGCTGTTCTTTATTGAGAAGTGGGTAGAAAAGATTCATCTGCAGAAGGGTATAATGCTGAATGGCTTCTTTCGGACTGAGTTTCAAAATAAGCCTGTTATGGGTAAGCCAGTTGTCGGCAATGATGAAAATCTGCTCAACAAGACCATCTAAAATAAAATGAGGTACATCTTTCAAAAATATATTGTTCTTCTGAAGATCTGAAAAGATCATTTGAAATTCCTCTTTTCTGCTGAAATTAATCCCTTCATAATTGGCTTTGATGTCAGGATTCCGGTTCAGAATATCTATAAAATTAATAAATATAAAACGGTAAGAATAAAAAATTTCACAGGTAGAATAGGTAAACTGATAAAGGTCGTCCAGACTTTTATTTTCCTTTTTTTTCATCTGGTTCAGCAGCTCATCCATTTCCAGGGTAAGCTCTGAGAATAGGATTGTAATGATGTCTTCAGAATGTTTGAAATGATAATGCAGATTTCCTGCACTGATGTGCAGTTCAGCCGCAATATGCCTTGTGGTAATATTGTTATACCCTTTATCATTAAATAATTCCAGTGCTTTAGACAGAATTTTATCCTTGGTCTTCATAACCCAAAGATAAGAATATCAGAGTGGAAATAAATCATATTTTTAAAATTAGAACAATTGTTCTAATTTGATATCTTTGCAGTATCAAATCTTATGACAATGGAAGGTAAACAGAAATTCAATTATACATCAGCTGAAAATACTGATCAAGAAAGTAAAACAGATCCTGGGGAAGTTATATCAAAAATACTGCAGGTCATTCTCGGAGTAATAATGGCTGTTTTGCATATGTGATGAAAAAAAGAATTTCCTTTTGGTTCCTGCTGGGACTTGCAGCATGGGCACTTATTATTCTGCTGAGAAGAAACGGAATTATTATTCCAGTTATCAATGACCATTTTACAGATTGTATTACAATTCCCATGTATTGTTATCTGATAGAATATATCATGAATGGGATTCTTGGATATCAATGGAAACCTGATTTGAAGTTTGTGTTGACCTCAGTGCTGTATCTATCTTTTTTATTTGAAGTGCTCTGCCCAAAACTATCAACTCATTTTACCGGAGATTTTTTTGATGTGGTGGCTTATGTTGCAGGAGGAGTGGGGTACTATCTTTTTGCAGTAAAGCAGATATATAAAAAAGCCAGCAGTTCTGCACGGTAAAAGGAGACTGCCGGCTGTGTTATAGTTTTTATCCTGGTTCAATACTATAAAAGACAATTATTGATTGCAGGATGTTACATAAACCGCATAATTTTCTATTCCTGTTCAAGCTTGATGATAGATCCCTTATAAAATCTGGTCAGATCATAAAGATCGGTAAAGTAATGCTGAAGATCCGGGATGATGGCAGGATCAAAATCTTTCAAGCCACATTGGTCTTCTGCCAGAAGGTACAAAGACTGGTTATCCGGCTTCAGATATTCACAAAGGATATTATCAGAATTTTGTTTTCTGTTGATCATCTCTGTCAGAAATATTCCGTAGATCAGAAATTGATTGAAATTTTTAGCATCCACAATATAATTCATGTCCTGTTTCAGCAGTTTTTCATAATCGGAAAGGATCTGAAGGAAATTCTCGGCATGAACGGTTGTTGGAATTTCATAAAAAAGATCGATACCATTGATGAAAAGCTGTGTTTTGGTCTCTTCGTGATCTGAAGAATATACTTTGTGAAACCATTGAAAAATAAGCAGAAGTTCTTCCTGAGTAAGCTCTTCAACAGAACTTTTTACTTTTTCTTTAATGGTTTCAAGGCTGTTTTTCGCTTCAGGCTGAAGAAATTTCAGAATATGTTCTTCTTCACGGCTGAGCTTATTGTACAAATTAATTTTGGCAATAGTGGGATTGGTCTTGATGAAATATAGTTCTTCCGCCATAGTTATTTACCAAATTAGATTTCAAATGGTTGTTTAAATATACAAAATATGCATCAACTGTATTAAAAAAAATAATATGCAATGAATGGTATGCTGTTGTACTGTTTTTTGCATTGCAATTCTGTTTCCTTCCGGGTCTTCGAACTCTGCTGCTGCAAATTCATATTTTCATCAATTCTTTTGGCGTAAAAAACAGAACCTTCATTTTGAACAGATTGTATTGATCTTCTAAAAATAAAGTTTTTATCTCAATTTTAAAAATAGATAGACTTATCTATTTTTTTTATCTACATTTGTAAAAATTTTCAAGATGAAAAAGGAAAAAGTACGTGAAAGGATTATCAGGGTTGCTTCAGATTTGTTTTATAAACAAGGCTACAACTCAACGGGAATCAATCAGATCATTGCGGAGGCTGGCATTGCGATTGGCTCTTTGTACAATCACTTTTCATCTAAAAATGATCTTCTCCGGGCTTATCTGGTTAAAGAAGAGCATGAATGGTTTGAAGGATTTGAAAGCACCACATCCAAAATTTCAAACCCGAAAGAAAAGATTCTTGCGCTTATTGATTACCGGAAGAAACTCCAGCAGACTTCAAAGTTTGCAGGCTGTCATTTCATTAAAATTGTTTCTGAAATCGGAGAGGGAAATCCTGCCGTTTCTGCTTTTGCAAAACAACATAAAGAAAAACAAAAAGAACTGATTAAAGCAATCGTTAACGAATACACAGCAGAAGCAAAGCTGAATGATCCGGATTTGATAACAGAAAATATTTTCCTTTTAATAGAAGGAGCGGTTGTAACTTCCACAATCAACAGGCAGAACAACTCATTTGATCACATGAAAAAAATGATACAGGGCTTATTACCCTAATTTTTTTTAATTATAAAAAATAGATATATCTATATAAAAATGAAACGTAAGTATTTGAAATTATTGGTAGTTCTTTTTGGTCAGTTGCTGATAATTATGGATATTTTTATCATGAATGTATCCATACCTTCCATACAGCGTGATCTTCAGGCTTCCAACGGAGAAATGCAGCTGATGATTGCAGCTTATCTTATCGGTTTTGCTTCTTTACTCATTACAGGAGGGCGATTGGGTGATCTGTACGGGAGAAAAAAGATCTATATGATCGGGTTATTGGCTTTTATGATAAGCTCGGTGGTGTGCGGATTTTCTGCAGGAGCAGGTCAGTTGATTATTTCAAGATTTGTACAGGGAATCAGTGCAGCAATGATGGCGCCCCAGGTACTTTCTATGATACAGATTCTGTTTCCGGATCATCATGAACGGACCAAAGCGATGGGCTGGTACGGTATAACTATTGGGATAGGAACTGTTTTGGGACAGTTTCTGGGTGGTTATTTTTCTTCTCTGAGCATGATGAATGAACCCTGGAGACTCATTTTTCTGATCAATATTCCAATTGGCCTGCCGGCAGTTTTTCTTACCTTGAAATTATTGGAAGAATCTAAAATTCCTGTGAAACAGTCCTTTGATGTGGCGGGTGTTCTGATTCTTTCTGCAGGATTGTTCTGTGCTACTTATGCTTTAACCACATCTGAGCATGAAGGGCTGCATTTCAAAAATATTTCTTTAATGATGATTTCTGGCGGGATTTTATTCACTTTTATAAAAAATCAGAAGAAAAGGATTCACTATAAACGTTCTTATCTCATTGATTTTGAACTATTCAGATGTAAAAATTTTAATCTTGGAATCATAGCGGTTTCTTTCTTTTTTATTATGCTGGATTCTTATTTTTATATTCTGTCCCTTTTCTTTCAGAATGGATTAAAGATCAGCCCGTTGGACGCAGGGGAGATTATTGTTTTTCAAGGGTTAGGTTTTATCCTGGCATCGTTCGTTTCTGTAAAACTGATTTTGAAATATGGAAAGAAATCCCTGATAGCAGGACTTGGCTTTATTATGGTTATCCTAATCCTTCAATTGTTTTTATTCAATAGGCAGACGAATTTTCCTGTTTTTTGTCTGCTGTTATTTTTACATGGATTGGGAATAGGATCAATTATTCCCTCCCTGGCCAATATAGCCCTGTCCGGAATGTCTGAAAAGCTGATTGGCAATGCCTCAGGTGTTTATAATACCTTTCAGCAGATTGCTGCCATTATCGGAATTGTTGCTGTAGGAAGTGTTTTCTATTATTTTCTTGGAGAAAAACCTGATGCACAACATTATCACAATGCTTTCTCTGTTGCTTTGCTGATTAATATTCTCTGTCTGATTTTGGTAATGATCTGTATTCTTAAAGTGCCGGATCATGTTCTTCCGGAACTGAGAAACAGAAAATGATACTGGATTTTAACGTTGATAGATCATCAGATTGTAAGAGAAATAAATTCAAATTTCTGGTTGAAAATTATTTTTCAGCTGAAATGAGTAACATCATTGGTCTGCGGAGTTCCTCTTTCATCTCCGGAATTTCTTTCAACATCTCTTCGCCTGGTTGAGGTTCAATAACTTCTTTGATTTTAAAACCTGCTTTTAATAATGTATTTAAATAAGATGTTAAAGTACGGTGATATTTGATGACATGTTCTCCCAGAAAAGTAGTGTTCCTTTTTCCTTCTATAAAATAACGGTCTACCGGCCAGCAGGTTTTTTCACCATTTTTATCATATATCCAGTCCTGACCGCCTTCTGCAGTGAAAACAGGATGTTCTACTGAAAATACAAAAGATCCGCCGGGTGTAAGCCATTTATAAATATTTTGAGCAATGTTATCGAATGACTCTACATAATGTAAAGTGAGAGAGCTCAATATGATGTCAAATTGTTCTGCAGGATAGTCAACATCTTCAAGGGCTTTTCTTTCATATTGAATTCCTTCAAGATTATTGATTTCCATAGCTTTTGCCAGCATTTTTTCTGAAAGATCAATTCCGGTTACAGATTTTGCTCCGTGTTCTATCGCATAGCGGCAATGCCATCCGAAACCGCAGCCGAGGTCAAGAACATTTTTTCCCTGAAAATCAGGCAGCATATTTTTTAAGGTGTGCCATTCTCCTGCTCCCTCTAATCCTATCTGAGAACGGAGCATTTTCTCGTATTGATCAAAAAATGAAGGGTTGTCGTATTTATTTTCTTTCATAGCTTCAAAAAATTGGGTTCTTCATTCTCTATCCTTGTAAAGGTTTTAAACTTTGACAAGGATCAAAGACTACTGTTCTTTCTGATATTAATCTCAGATATTCCAGATTTTGAAATATAAATTTACGACAATATCAGAGATGAGAGGTTTCCGATCCCTGAAAAATAAAAGCTGAATGTAGAACATCCAGCTTTATATCAACTCTCAATTGAAAATTTTTAATTCGATTCCGCATATTTTTTGAAATTATCAAGAATAGCCTGCCAGCCGCCTCTCTGCATGTCTTCAGGATTCTCGCTTTCCGGATCAAAAGCAACATCTACATTGGTGTAGCCATTGTTTTCTTTAAAGTCAACATGTACCTGTCTTCCGTCCGGCATAGTATAGGTAAAGTTTTCCCCATCTTTTATTTCATTATAAACAGCTTCAAAGTCGAAACCGAAACTTCCGTCTTTTGCTTCCATTCTTGCGGCATATTTTCCTCCGACTTTCATATCATTGGAAGCAGATGGACATTGCCAGGAAGGATCTGCAAAGTTCCACTGGGTGATGTGTTCAGGGTTGGTGTAATAATTCCATACTTTTTGTGCATCTGCATTGATGGTGGCAGAAACTGTGATTTTGTGGCTCATTTTTATGGTTTTAATGTTAATAGTAATTCGTCGAGTTTTTCAAGAGTTGCCATCATTCCCTGTTCCATTCCCATTTCGATAATGGTTTCCAGATCAGCTAAGGACTGATAGCGTACGATTGTTTCCACAAGGGTATTTTCATTTTTATCAGTGAAAGTTACTGTCCATTCTGCCTGAGGAAGATGGGTGTTGATTTCTCCTTTTTCATTACAAAAAGCATCACCTGATGTATAAGAATCTATTGGGTTTATCGTGTGGTAGCTTACCCAGCCCCAGTATTCTGTTCCATTAGGCTCTACCATTGCATAATGCCAGTGCCCGCCTTCACGGAATTCCATTGACTTTGTTTTCGTGGTCAGCGGTTTTGGAGCAAACCAACGGTCTAGAAGTTCACTTTTTGTGTAACAGTCCCAAACCATTTGCCGGTTTGCCATAAATTCACGTCTGATCGTAAGGGTGTTCTTTTCCTTGTCTGCAAGAAAATCGAACTGAAGATGATGTTTCATATTAATATTTTTATAGTTTGGTTGTTGTATTAACTTTATTTCTGCTGGCTTTTCAGGGTTGCCAGTAACGTGTCAAGCTGTTCGAAACGGCTTTCCCATATCTTTCTGAATTGTTCCAGCCAATGATCTATTTCTTTCATTTTATCAATTTCTAAAAAGTAATAAATTTCTCTTCCCTGGTGATTCTGGGTTACCAATTCACATTCCGTCAGAATTTTCAGATGTTTTGAAACAGCCTGTCTGGTGGTATCAAAATGCTCTGCGATGGCATTGGGGGTCATCGCCTGTACTGCAATCAGTGCAATAATAGCCCGGCGTGTGGGATCTGCTATAGCCTGAAAAATATCTCTTCTCATAAACGATGATTTTTAAATGAAACCATATGGTTGCAAATATATGCGCAACTTTTCGGTTTCGCAATTTTTTTTGATGAAAATTACAAATCAAAAACTAAGAAATAATAGATGATATCTGTTAATTGTTTTTAAAACAGGTGCTTGTATGGGTTTGAGCAGGTTTTATTTTTTATTTTCCCGCATCGCTTTGATCAATCTGTCATTTCTTTTGTCAGCTCTTTCATTGTTTAAAGAAAGAACTGCCCAGATTGCCGCAGGAAGCCATCCGATAAGAGTAATTTGTAAAATCAGGCAGATGATTCCGGTGAAAATTTTTCCACGGACGATAAAAGATAAAAAGGGTAATAATATGGCCAGTAACATGATTGTAAGTTTTAATTTAAATGATTTTTTAAAGGGATTGAGGATCAAAATGTGCTTTAAAAGTAAGAGGATCTTCAGTTTTGTCCTCCGCTTCTTCAAGATATTCAAGATACTCTTCCTGATGTTTTCCCATATAAACAAGCACAATGGAAAGGTTGACAAACAGATTTTTGTCTTCAGAACCTAAATTTAATGCTGTATTTAAATATTCCAGTGCTTTTTCATTTTCTCCCATATCGGAATAAACAGCCCCTATATTAATTAAAGCCGGAGTGTTGTCAGGCTCAATCAGTAAAATTTCATCCAGCTCTCTGATCAGCAGATCGTTTAAAGTATCCCAGTGATCTTCGTTTTCCCATCTTTTAGCCTGAAGTTTTTTTACGTTTTCTAATCTTTGTTTTATCGTGCTCATTATTTAGAATTACAAAATGGATACTATTCGTTTCCTGTACAAATTTAGCTTTCCTGAAAATGATCTGTTATTTTTTGCAGAATTAAAAAAATTATTCTTTGAGTCCATCCAGTATGGCTGCTTTCAATATTTCACTATTAATATCTTTTAAAGTTTTAAACCTGATGCAATATCCCGTTACAACAGCTTTACCTATCTTTTCTCCATACGTTTTTGAAAGGTAAGTTTTGTCACTGATATTCATAATATAAATGGAAATCCCTGTGGTATTGGCACTCATCCCAATCTGGTAAAAATCTCTGGTTTTTCCGTCAGCATATTGTAATGTATAAAATCCATACCCGATATTAGGATTGGAAACTGTTTTATTGTCATTGTCTTTACCATCCAGAAACCACAGCTGGCCATCCGGTATAAGCTCCAGAATGATGCGGTGGAGCTCGAGCATATCATTACGTTTCTTTTCAGGCTGGCTGTTGATATAGTCGTGGATTTGTTCTTGAATGGTCATGGATCAGGAATTATTTGAAGTTTTCGAGCGGCTAATTTAAAACA
>NZ_JCAKRV010000013.1:0-140763 GCF_059515165.1 Chryseobacterium sp. CS3K3.1
TCGCAATGATTTTGGGATGATAAATATCGTTTACAAGGGTGTTTCACTCAGCAAAGAAAGTAGTGGTCTTTGCTAAACGAAGTGGCTTTGCGAACTAAAATAAAATGCACCATGGTAAATTAACCTCGCGAACTTTGTGTTAGTAAAAAATACCCGAATCCTATATCCCGCAACCCCGCACCCCGAAACTCGCCCCTCAAAAAAATCAAAATTTATCATTCATAATTCAAAATTCATTACTATCTTTATGATATCAAAATAATATCAAATTAAAATTCAATCATGGAAAAAATCTTAAAACCTATGTCCGGCTATCTTACATTGGTTATTTGCCTGGCTTTGTTTATCGCAGCTGTCTACTTTTTTATTACCGGAGTAGACCAGAATATAACTTTTGTTGCGCTCGCTATGCTATGTTTTCTGATATCATGCTTTTTCTTAAAAGGATTAATGATTATTCAGCCTAACCACTCAAGAGTGCTTAACTTTTTTGGAAAGTATGTTGGAACGGTAAAAGAAAACGGACTTTTCTTTATCAACCCGCTTTATTCATCACAGAAAATAAGTCTTCGTTCTGAAAACCTTCAGGGACAGACTTTAAAAGTAAATGATAAGATGGGGAATCCTATTGAAATTGCAGCCGTAATTGTATGGAAAGTAGGAGATACTTACAAAGCAGCTTATGAAGTAGAAAGATACACGGATTATGTAAGAATGCAGAGTGAGGCCGCTGTAAGACACCTTGCGGTAAGTTTCCCTTATGATAACCTTGAAGATGAACATGCGAACATTACCTTAAGGGACGGTGGGGATCAGGTCAACAAAATTCTCGAGCAGGAATTATTAGAAAGACTGGCACCGGCAGGAATTATTATCCAGGAAGCGAGAATTACCCATTTGGCTTATGCTTCAGAAATTGCGGGAGCAATGCTTCAGAGACAGCAGGCTACTGCGATTGTTGCTGCAAGAACCAAGATTGTGGAAGGAGCAGTAGGAATGGTGGACCTTGCCCTGAAAAAGCTTTCTGAAGATAATATCGTTGAACTGGATGATGAAAGAAAAGCGGCGATGGTAAGCAATTTAATGGTTGTTCTTTGCGGTGAAAAAGCGGCAACACCTATCCTAAATGCAGGAACACTTTACAATTAAGAAATTTAACAGTGGGCTTTTGGTACAGACAGTTTCTATACTGACAGCAACTGTAAATAATGTTAGAGAATTAAAAAAATGAAATCAGAAAAAGCTCAGAACTCTTCAGAAAGCAAAGGCAAAAAATCCTTTGTGATAAGAATAGACGAGTCTACTTATAAACTCCTTGAAAAGTGGGCCAATGATGAATTCAGAAGTGTAAACGGACAGATAGAATACCTGCTGCATCAGAGTCTTGTTAACGCGGGGAGAAAGAAAAAAGAGTAAATGAAAGGAAAGAATAGAGAAGGAATGATAATATTTTGGGGAGGTATACCCACAAAAAATGATGATATCCCCCTTTTTTAAAATTACAGAAAACATAAAAAAGACCTTCTTTTTTAGCTTTTCAATAAAGAAATAACAATTCAGTTAACCTTATACCAAAAAAGAAAGCAGAGAAATTTTCTCTGCTTTTTTATTGTATACAACTTTGAAGACTATCTGCTCCAACGTAGAATATGACGAGCCAAATCAAGCCTTTAATGGTAAAGAAAGCTAATCCTGCCCATCCCACACGCTTGAACCACTTTTTAAGCTTTGAGTTGTTTTCCTGTGAATTTTCCATTGGTGATTATCAAAATGATTACTTTACAAAGATAAGCATGTTTATAATTAGTCCAAATAAAAAGCCTATTAAAAATTAAAGTTTTGAGGTTCACATAATATTTTTATCTTTAGAGAGAACGAAAAGTAAGATTTTATGTCAAAAAAAGTAAAAGATTTCGGAATCGAAAAAACACTCAGAAATCTTGGGATTAAAGAAGAGAACAAAGGGACTTCAGTGGGCGGAAAATATTTCGCATCAGGAAAAGTGATAGAAAGCATTTCTCCTGTGGACGGAAAGTTGATTGCTAAAGTAAAAACTTCCGGAGAAAGTGATTATGACAAAGTAATTGAAACTGCTCAAAAGGCATTTCAGGAATTCAGGCTGATTCCAGCTCCCAAAAGAGGAGAGATGGTAAGACAGCTTGGCTTAAAATTAAGAGAATATAAAGACGACCTGGGTAAACTGGTTTCTTATGAAATGGGTAAATCATTACAGGAAGGTCTTGGAGAAGTTCAGGAAATGATTGATATCTGCGATTTCGCAGTAGGTCTTTCAAGACAGCTTCAGGGATACACCATGCACTCTGAAAGACCGGGACACAGAATGTATGAGCAATACCATCCGCTTGGAGTAGTGGGAATTATCACAGCATTCAACTTTCCGGTAGCCGTATGGTCCTGGAATACAGCATTGGCATGGATCTGCGGTAACGTTACCATTTGGAAGCCATCTGAGAAAACGCCGCTTTGTGCTATTGCATGCCAGAATATCATGATGGAAGTTCTGAAGGAAAATAATCTTCCTGAAGGAATTTCAAGTGTATTGGTATCAGACCACGAAATCGGGCAGAAATTAGTAGACGATAAAAGAGTTGCTCTTGTTTCTTTCACAGGATCTACCAGAGTAGGAAGAATGGTTTCTTCTAAAGTAGCTGAAAGATTCGGGAAGTCTATCCTTGAATTAGGTGGAAACAATGCAATCATCATTACAAAAGAAGCAGATATTGATATGTCAATTATCGGAGCTGTTTTCGGAGCTGTAGGAACTGCGGGCCAGAGATGTACTTCGACAAGAAGACTGATTATCCACGAAAGTGTATATGATGAAGTGAAAACTAGATTGGCAAAAGCTTATGGCCAGTTGAAAATCGGAAATCCGTTGGATGAGAAAAACCATGTAGGACCACTTATTGATACGGATGCTGTAAACCAATACGAAGAAGCCATCAAAAAATGTAAGAAAGAAGGAGGAAAATTCGTTGTGGAAGGCGGAGTTTTATCCGGGAAAGATTACGAATCCGGATGCTATGTAAAACCTTGCGTGGCTGAAGTGAAAAACTCTTATGAGATTGTTCAGCACGAAACTTTTGCACCGATTTTATATCTGATCAAATACAAAACACTGGAAGAAGCTATCGCCATTCAGAATGATGTTCCTCAGGGATTGTCTTCTGCGATCATGACCCAGAATCTAAGAGAGGCAGAATTGTTCCTTTCTCACGCTGGTTCAGACTGTGGGATTGCCAACGTCAATATCGGAACTTCCGGTGCTGAAATTGGTGGAGCTTTCGGTGGTGAAAAAGAAACCGGAGGAGGAAGAGAGTCAGGATCTGATGCCTGGAAGTATTATATGAGAAGACAAACCAATACTATAAATTACACCGCACAACTTCCTCTAGCACAGGGAATTAAATTTGATTTATAAAAGCTTTACTTAAAGCACTCAAAAAACATAAAACTTAATAACCTGAATGATTAAACGCTTCATTTTTGGATCATTTAATTATTCATTTATTAAATCACACTACAAATTTATTATGGAACACACATTAGATATAAAAGCAAATAAAGTAAAAGAAACAGTAGGAAAACATGTGTTGGCAGACGGTTTCGATTTTGTGATGGATATTGAAAAGTCACACGGATCATGGCTTTATGATAAACTGACAGACAGAGAATACCTGGATATGTTCTCTATGTTTGCATCTGCATCTATCGGATATAACCACCCTTATCTTGTTGAAAGATCAGAATGGTTAGGTAGAATGGCTGTTAATAAACCTACGCTTGCGGATGTTTACTCAGAAGAGTACGCTCATTTCCTTGAGGTATTTGAAAGAGTAGTTATCCCTGAAGAATTACAATATGCTTTCTTTATCGAAGGCGGAACGATGGGAGTTGAAAATGCAATGAAGGCATGCTTCGATTGGAAAACCCGCAAAAACTTTGAAAAGGGATTAGATACTGAATCTGGAATCTGTATTCACTTCAAACAGGCTTTCCACGGAAGAAGTGGTTATACTTTAAGTTTAACAAACACTGCTGATCCGAGAAAGTACCAATATTTCCCGATGTTCAACTGGCCGAGAATTTTAAATCCGAAATTAAAGTTCCCGATTACAGAAGAAAACCTTGAAGAAACTATCAAAAACGAAAACCTTGCTTTACTTCAGATTGAAGAGGCTATTTTGATGAACCCTGATAAAGTGGCGTGTATCATCATCGAACCTATTCAGGCTGAAGGAGGTGACAATCATTTCAGAGACGAATTCCTGTTGGGATTAAGAAGAATCTGTGATGATAACGAAATCTTACTTATTTTTGATGAAGTTCAGACAGGGATTGCCATTACAGGGAAAATGTGGGCATTCCAGCATTTTACAGCAAAACCGGACATTATTTCTTTCGGGAAAAAAGCTCAGGTTTGTGGTGTGCTGGCTAATAAGGAAAAATTTGATCAGGTTCCGAACAATGTTTTCAGGGAAAGTTCAAGAATCAACTCAACATTCGGAGGAAACTTTATTGATATGCTTCGTTTCCAGCTGGTAATGGAGGTGATCGAAAAAGAAAACCTTGTAGAAAATGCAAGAGTAGTTGGAGATTTCTTACTGGAAAGTTTAAAAGCTCTGGCTGAAAAACACCCTGAGAAAATTTCAAATGCAAGAGGAAGAGGCTTGATGTGTGCTATTGATCTTCCTACTGCAGAACAGAGAAACCACCTGATGAATGAACTTTTCAATGACGGATTAATTATTCTTCCTTGTGGAGATAAGTCTCTTCGTTTCAGACCTCATTTGAATGTTACGAAAGAAGAAATCCAGCTTGCTTTAGATAAAATCGAGAGCAATATTAATAAAATTTAAATCCCGGAATTTGTAATTTTAAAAAAAACGTTGTACATTTAGATACTCAAACATTTAGAATATGGAAAGAAGTACGAGAGTATCAGTTTATGAAAGTGATAACCCTTCAGAAATTCAGTTGGTTAAATCTAAATTGGATGACGCACAGATTACAAACACGGTTGAAAATAGCTATCTTACATTTACTACAACGCCAACAGCAACTTCGCTGAAGGTGATGGTAGATCTGGAAGATGAATCCAAAGCATTTGAAATTATTGATGCTTACCTTCAACAAAGTGAAAATCAATAAACAATTTCATAATTTTAAATTTTACTACTTCGAACCGAAAATTAATTAAAATTAATTTTCGGTTTTTTAATTAAAATAATCTTTAAATTATTGAAAAACTAAATGTTTAAAAGATGACTTGAAGAACTGTTATTTTATATCAGAACAGAAGTTAGTATCGGTGAGTTTTAAATTTGACGCAAAGTTTTAGTAACTCTATATTATATTGTAAGGAAGCAAAGAAGGAATCAATTTCATTGATTCTCATTAAGCGAGCGGGTAGCCATTCGCTTATTCAACAACGGAGTCGCAATCTTTGCTCATTTAAAATCTTAAGTTTTTATAAATAAAATCTTTGCGTTAATAAAAATTAGGTTTTTGTTCAGATAATCAAAGAGAAACAGTTCAGACTTTAGCCTTTTAACTTTTATGCTTTTTAATCAAAATCAACAACATGAATCCAGAAATTAAACTAAGACAAGCGGAAATTGAAGACAGAAATATGATTTGGGAAATCATCCAGCAATCCATTGAAAGAAGAAGACAGGACGGAAGTACCCAATGGCAGAACGGATACCCTAATCTAGGAACGGTAGAAAGTGATATTGCTAAAGGATTCGGGCATGTTTTGACCGTAGACGGCGAGATTGCAGTATACGCAGCCCTGATTTTGAATGATGAACCGGCTTACAGCACCATTGAAGGAGCATGGCTAAGTGACGGTGAATTTGTTGTGGTTCACAGAGTGGCCGTAGATGAAAAATTTGCCGGACAGGGAATGGTAAAGAAACTTTTTGATCAGATTGAAGAGTTTACCAGATCTCATGGAATTCAGAGTATTAAAGTAGATACCAACCATGATAATATCGCCATGCTGAAAATTCTTGAAGGCAGAGGGTATTCCTATTGTGGAGAGGTTCTTTTAAGAGACGGGATGAGGAAAGCTTTTGAGAAGATTATAATTTAGGCAAAAAGTTAAATCAACTTTCATTGAATTTTTAAAACGTCCAGTATTTATAAACTCTATCGGGTTTGTTCGTTTGGTTCTGAACTAATTTCTACTTTTGTTCAAATTTTTATATTATGCACCAAAGTATAGAAATTGATGAAAAAATTTTTCAGGATGCCGTAAAATTTTATGGTACTGTGTTCAGCTTACCTCCTTTAGCATCAAAAATTTATTCCTACCTTCTTTTTGACTATGAGAAAGTAGGAATTACTTTTGACGAGTTCGTTGAAGTGCTCTCCGCGAGCAAAAGTTCTGTTTCCACCAGTATTTCATTACTACTGAATGCTCAGCTTATCGTAGACCATAACAAAATGGATGAGCGGAAACGGTATTTTTTCATCAATGATGAATACAAAAAAATACGATTCGAGAAAATTGTCCAGAAAATGCAGGACGAACTAAGACTATTAGATGATTTAAACAATTTTAAAAAAAGTAAAGACGATGGATACAACGAAAGAATAGAAGTTTACAAAGCACTCTTAAATAAAAACATAGAAAATATTCAGGAATCTCTTAATAAACTATAAAATGAATAATAAGCTAGTTATACTTTCCATTGCAGCGCTTTCACTGACAGCCTGCAAAAAAGAAGCTCCGAAACAGGATGGTGCCAAGCCTTATCCTGTTATCTCAGTGGAGTCTAAAAATATAGTGGGTTATCAGACGTTTCCGGCTACCATCCAGGGTAGAGTAAACAATGATGTACGTGCAAAAATACAGGGATATATTACCCAGGTATTGGTAGATGAAGGACAATATGTTACAAAAGGACAGCCATTGTTCCGTCTGGAAACCAATATCCTGACTGAAAATGCAGCCGCTTCCAAAGCAGGAATCGGTGCTGCAGCATCAAGTGTTGCCGCAGCGCAGGCTTCTGTAAATGCAGCTCAGGTTGAAGTCAACAAACTTAAACCTTTGGTTCAGAAAAATATCATCAGTAACGTACAGTTACAGACCGCTCAGGCTCAGCTGGCTCAGGCACAGGCACAGCTTCAGCAGGCCAATGCTGCTAAAAGACAGGCAGAAGCCAACTATAAAGGAGTAGAAGCCAACATCGAATATTCTATTATTCGTGCTCCTATTTCAGGGGTAATCGGAAGACTGCCATTGAAAGTAGGAAGTTTGGTAGGGCCGTCTGATCAGACTCCTCTGACAACGATTTCTGATACCTCTGAGATCTATGCTTACTTTGCAATGAATGAAAAAGAATATTTTGATTTCCTTGAAAAATCTCCGGGAGCTTCTATGCCTGAGAAAATCAAAAACTTACCAATGGTTGAACTTCAGTTAGCTAACGGAAGTCTTTATCCTGAAAAAGGAAGAATTGAAGCCATTACCGGCCAGATTGATCCTACAACAGGAACCATTCAGTTCAGAGTTGCTTTCTCTAATGCCCAGAAATTATTAAGTAATGGGAACAGTGGAACGATCAGGTTCCCTCAGCATTATGACAATGTACTTGTAGTACCTGAAAGTGCTACTTATGAGCAGCAGGGTATTGTTTACGTATACAAAGTAGAAAAAGGAGATACTGCCAGAAACGTTGTTGTGAATGTTATCGACAGAATCGACAATATGGCTCTTATCAAATCCGGAGTTAATAAAGGTGAAAGAGTTATTGCAGCTGGTATCGGAGGTCTGAAACCGGGAACAGCCGTGAAACCGCAGCCAATTAAAATGGATAGTCTTGTTCAATCAATAAAACCGAAATTCTAATGATAAAAAACTTTATTAACAGACCGGTTTTATCCACCGTAATCTCAATCCTGATTGTGATTCTCGGTGTGCTGGGACTGATCTCGTTACCGGTTACACAGTATCCGGACATTGCACCGCCTACGGTGAGTGTTTCCGCAAACTATACGGGAGCCAATGCCGAGACGGTAATGAAGAGTGTAGTAGTACCTTTGGAAGAACAGATCAATGGGGTGGAAGGTATGGATTATATCACTTCCAGTGCCGGGAATGACGGTTCTGCCCAGATCCAGGTCTTCTTCAAACAGGGAATAGACCCGGATATTGCAGCGGTAAACGTACAGAACCGTGTGGCGAGAGCTACACCGCTGTTACCTGCCGAAGTAACGCGTTCAGGGGTAGTAACCCAGAAGCAGCAGACCAGTGCCCTGATGTATATGTCCTTCTACTCTGAAAATAAAGACCTGGATGACGTATACCTTCAGAACTTTTTGAATATCAATATTATTCCTAACCTGAAAAGGGTAAATGGTGTTGGAGATGCAAACGTTTTCGGGGGTAAAAACTACTCGATGAGAATCTGGCTTGATCCTGCAAAAATGGCTGCCTACAGTGTAACGCCTACTGATGTTACCAATGCCATCAATGAGCAGAGTAGAGAAGCGGCGGCAGGTTCTATCGGGCAAAACAGCGGTAGTTCTTTTGAGTATATCATCAAATACGTAGGGAAATTCAACGATAAGGAACAGTACGATAATATCATCATTAAATCTCTCGCAAACGGACAGAACCTGATGCTGAAAGACGTTGCTAAAGTGGAACTTGCTGGACAGTCTTACACAGGAATCGGGGAGAACGGAAACAATCCTTCCATCAGTATGGGGATCTTCCAGACTCCGGGATCCAACGCACAGGAGATTATTAAAAATATCAAAGCCTATCTGAAATCTGCTGAGGGAACTTTCCCGGAGGGAATCAAGTATACTTTCAACTTCGATACCAACGAATTCCTGGAAGCTTCTATTGAAAAGGTGGTTCATACCCTTATCGAAGCCTTCATTCTGGTATTTATCGTAGTATATATTTTCCTTCAGGACTTCAGGTCTACGCTGATCCCGGCTATCGCGGTTCCGGTATCTATTGTGGGAGCATTCTTCTTCCTGAATCTCTTCGGATATTCATTGAACCTCTTGACCTTATTTGCATTGGTACTGGCCATTGGTATTGTAGTGGATGATGCCATCGTCGTCGTCGAGGCCGTTCATGCCAAGATGGAGCATGGTATTTCTGATGCTAAAAAAGCAACTGTAGAGGCAATGGATGAGATTACAGGAGCTATTATCTCTATTACTTTGGTAATGGCAGCAGTATTTATCCCGGTAACGTTCATTACGGGGCCTACAGGGGTATTCTATCAGCAGTTTGGTATTACGCTGATTATAGCCATCATCATTTCTGCGATTAATGCATTAACCCTGAGCCCGGTTTTATGTTCATTATTCTTAAAACCTCACGAAGCGCATCATGCAGAATATAAAAATCTGAACCTTTTACAGAAGTTTTTCTATAAGTTTAATATTGCTTTTAAAACGACTACTGAACGTTACGGAAGAGGATTTGTATTCCTGTTGAGACATAAATGGGTAACCCTGATTATTTTCGCTGTTACCGGAGGTATTCTGTTCTGGGCAAGCAGCAGCATGAAGAAAGGGTTTGTACCTACAGAAGACAGAGGGATTATCTTTACCGATGTTCAGCTTCCTCCGGGAGCTTCTATGGAAAGAACTTACAACGCATTGAAAACTCTTCAGGCTAAAGCATTAAAAGTGCCTGGTGTGCAGAATGTAACGATCTCAACAGGTAGAGGGTTCTTGTCCGGAAACGGAAGTAACAACGGTCTTGCCTTTGTTAAGCTGAAACCATTCGAAGAAAGAAAAAAAGACGGACAGACTTCTGAAGATATCACCAAAAAATTATTTGGAATTGTAGGATCTGTTCCTGACGCTAAAGTAGTATTCTTCCAACCGCCAAGTGTACCGGGATTTGGTAACAGTGCAGGTTTTGAAATGGTATTGCTTGATAAATCAGGTGGAGAATATGCTGATCTGGATGCTAAAACCAATGAATTCATCGGTAAGCTGATGCAGAGACCGGAAATTCAGTTTGCACAGACTTCATTCAATACCAAATATCCTCAGTATCAGATGGAAATTAATGTTCCTCTGAGCAAACAGCTTGGCGTTTCTGTCAATGAAATTCTGGCAACGATGCAGGGATATATCGGAGGTATTTATACTGCAGACTTTACCAAGTATGGAAAGCAGTTCAGAGTGATGGTTCAGGCTCTTCCTGAAAACAGAAAGAATATTGAAAACCTGAATCAGCTTTATGTGAGAACAGGATCAGGGATCATGACTCCGATTTCACAGTTTGTAACATTGACAAAAGCATACGGACCACAATCCGTAAGCCGTTACAACCTATTTACTTCAGTGAAGGTGACGGGAGCAAACTCTGACGGATACAGTTCCGGGGATGCGATTGCAGCGGTGCAGCAGGTGGCAGATGAAACCCTGAATCAAAACTATGCCGTAGAGTTTACCGGGTTAACGAGAGAAGAATTAAATTCAGGATCTCAAACGCTTCTGATTTTCGGGTTAAGTTTGATCTTCGTTTACTTTATCCTTTCTGCCCAGTATGAAAGTTATATCCTTCCGCTGATTGTCATTATTTCTCTTCCTCTTGGGGTAATGGGAGCTTACTTCGGCCAGAAGATCATGGGACTTGAAAATAATATTTACTTCCAGATTGCCCTGATCATGCTCGTGGGACTACTGGCGAAAAATGCGATCCTTATTGTCGAATTTGCTGTTCAAAGAAGACACCATGGAGAAACGATTGTGATGTCAGCCATCAATGCGGCGAAAGCCAGGGTGAGACCTATTCTGATGACGTCATTCGCCTTTATTTTCGGTTTATTGCCATTGGTACTGGCAAGCGGAATTGGAGCAGTAGGTAACAGATCTATCGCTACGGGAGCGGCAATCGGACTATTGATAGGAACTGTTTTGGGATTATTTGTAATTCCGGTTCTGTATGTGATTTTTGAAACACTGCAGGAAAAAATTAAACCTATCAAAAAAGAAGATATCAATTTAGCAGAATAAAATTAAGATTTAAGAAATTAGAAGTTAGCAATTAGAGATAAGTCTAAAAACTAACTTCTAACTTCTAAACTCTAACTTCTAATTAAAAATAATGAAGAGTTTATTAAACATCATAAAAGGAATCACTTTTTCAGTTTTCATACTCGGAGCCATCTCATCCTGTATGGCGAGAAAAGAATATGAAAGACCGAAAAATGTTGTAGACGAAAAGCTTTTTCGTACAGACATGCTTCCTTCGGACAGTACGAATATTGCAGATATTTCATGGAAAGAAATATTCACTGATCCGATATTGCAGGGGCATATTTCCAAGGCACTGGAAAACAATCTTGATATCAGAATTGCTTTAGAAAGTATTAATTCTGCAGAAGCCTATCTTAAACAGAGTAAGGCAGCCTATCAGCCGACGCTTTCTATCGGACCCAATTATACATTTCAGACCCAGTCTATCAATACCCAGTTTGGACAGATCATCGGAGAAAGACGTTATGTAAACCAGTTTGACATTACGGCAAGTATCGGATGGGAAGCTGATATCTGGGGCAAATTGAAAGCCCAGGAAAAAGCCCAGCTGGCGACTTATTTAGGAACTGTTGCAGCTCATAAAGCCGTTAAAAGCAGTCTGGTGTCTTCCATAGCTTCTGCATATTATCAGTTACTGACTTTTGATGCTCAGAAGAGAATTATCAAAGAAACCATCGCGGTACGAGAGAAAAATCTTGAAGCTACAAAGGCTTTAAAAACTTCCGGAACAGTTACCGAAGTAGCCGTACAACAGAGTGAAGCACTTGTTTTCAATGCCAAATCATTACTGATTGATATTGATACACAGATCCAGCTGCTTGAAAATACAATGAGTCTTTTGATGGGGGAACCTTCTCATTCTATAGAAAGGTCTACCTTGGAAGGGCAAAAACTTCCGATTGATTTAAAACTGGGTTACCCGACTCAGCTTCTGGCCAACCGTCCGGATGTGATCAGAGCAGAATTTAACCTGATGAATGCTTTCCAACTGACGAATGCTGCCAAAGCTCAGTTTTATCCTACTTTAAAACTGACAGGAAGCGGCGGATTGCAGTCTGTGGATATTGACCACTTATTCAGTGTAAACTCTTTATTTGCAAATGTAGTAGCAGGACTCGCTCAGCCGATTTTAAATAAAAGACAGATCCAGACCAACTATGACGTAAGTCTTGCCAATCAGGAGACGGCTTATCTTAACTTCAGAAAAACAGTTTTGACTGCTGGAAAAGAAGTGTCGGATGCCATCAGGGTTTTCTCTGTTCAGGATTCATTTATTGAATTGAAACAAAAAGAACTTGATGCCTACAAAAAATCGGTTGACTATTCCCAGGAATTAGTGAACTATGGAATGGCGAACTATCTTGAGGTATTGAATGCAAGTGTGAATTCATTGAATGCAGAACTTAACATCTCCAATGCAAGATACAGTAAAATGAAAGCAGCCGTAGAGCTTTATCAGGCTTTGGGCGGTGGCTGGAAATAACCGTTTCAGCAATGTAATATCATAAAAACGTATGTCAGGAATGGCATACGTTTTTTTATTGACAAAGATCACAATTACAAAAATAGGTTTATGATGTGCAAAGACATAAAAGTAGCCGGAATTATTCCGGCCACGATTCATTTTAATAATTTTTTATTGAACGTATGCTACATAAGATTCATTGATAGCTCCTTTTCTAGTCTTGGCAAAAAATGCATAGTCTATCCATAAAAATCCATTGTTTCCCCATGCGGTACCCCAGGAATTTTGTACTTTAAAAGCTTGTTTAGCATCGTCATAACCCACTACGCAAATGGCATGTCCTCCTCTTACCGCACCGTAATGACTTTTCCATATCCAATTGTTTGCTGAGCTTAAACTATCAAAGCTTCCATCTACCGTCACCGTAATAATTATGGGTAAATTCATGCTTAAAAGTGTTTTTACATTGGTGATATTGGTCTTATCTACAGTAGCCCAGGTTGTAAATTTATGAGTACTTGCTGCACTTTTTTGAGTTGCATTGGGTTGTGTAGAGCACTCTACGTCTGTGTAGGGCATTTCATCCCAGCTGCAAACTCCCTGATCTTTTATTAAATTTAATCCACTGGATGCATAAGTTCCATTAGCGCAGCCATTTATCTTTATCTGATTATATACGTACTCTGGACTTCTTGGGGCGGTTATCCCCTTAAAATTATATTCCAGAATACTTGCAGCAGCATAAGCTGTAGCAAATGCAACGCATGAACCTTCCTGTCCCTGATTTACTATTGGAGGAGTGTTGGGTATGGTATAACTTGATGGAATTGAAGCTATAAGCGTTTCTGCCGACTTGCCCTTGAATTTCATAGCTAATGCATCTATATCAGCTTTAGCAAATGAACTGTAGGTTTTGTCATCTACCGGGATTGCTCCTAAGGAACGCATTGCCTGATTTTCCTTGTTAGGCTGCTGAGTATTTTGTTCTTCTTCATTTCTGTTACATGAAGACAGAGATAGCATCCCTAATGCGATTGCAATTAATTTTAGATTTTTCATCATTGTATTATTTAAAATTTATTGTATAAAAATATGAATTATTTTTATACAATTGTAATATAATTTGTGAATAATCTATTGTTTTAGCTTTTTTTATGTGTTTGTATGTTTTTATTTGTCGATTTGTTGATAGGAGTTAATATTATTCATTCTTTTGTGAATTTATTATAACAGGAGTCTCGTTTCTTTTCCAGCTATAAAGTTGTCAATATTTCCATAGTTCTTTTTTCTTTTCCAGATATTTCTTTTAAAATATCCGAAGCCTGATGAATATATTGAATTTCCTTTGTCTGGCTTACTTTTTCAAACAGCTGAGATACATTTGTCCAGAGTTCGGCAATTTCTGAGAAGGTTTCATAGCCTGATTTTAAAAGATCAAGCTGAAGGAGTTCATAGCTTTCTTTCAAAAAATCACGGTATAAATTTCTGAACAGAGCACCACCGGTTCCCGCTTTTTCCATTAGCAAAGCCGCTTGTTTAAATTCTCCTTCAATATTTTTACTTGTATTAAACCATTTGACAATTTCAATACTTGTTTTTAAAATCCCTTTGTAGGAGATATTGGTAATAGGTGGATTCAGATATTCAGCCGCATTATTCTTAATCGCAGTGATGATGACTTTTTCCAGATCAAATTTTATATCGGTTTTCCTGAGGGTATAATACAGATTTTTGGAAGCCATCGGGCCTTTTTCAGCCCTTGCTCTTGCCAGGCTTTTTAAGGATGTTTTTACCTGGCCGCCCTGTTGTCTGGTATCAATCAGGAAAGCATTTTCATCATCATAACCATAAATGGCAGCATAATGTCCGGCAAAATGGAAAGGATTGGAGAAATATTCCAGGTGATAACAATCCATTTTTAATCCTACTGCCTGTCCGTCATCGAGAAGTTCTTTAACCTGATCCCAGGCTTTTTGTTGTGAAGAAGTTTCCTTTACGGTTAATTCAAGATTCAGATTTCTGGCTAAATTTTGAGTGAGCAGGTCAGGTTTTATCCGTCCTCCAATGAAAGGGAAATCCATTGTTTTCATGTTCCAATAGATAAAGCCCAGCCCTTCACCCAATCCGAAAAGCATTGGTTCGGAAAGGTCGATTCCGATTTGTTGTAATAATGTTCCCGTAGCGGTCGTTTCACAATGCTGACCGTTAAAAGGCTTTATGTTTTCTATTTTCATTGTTAAAGTAAAGTTTTGAATGGTATTAATTTTTTGAGAAAATTACATAAATATCATCATGTAGAAATTCCGGCTTTGAAAATTTAGTGTTAAAATTTTTTAAAAAGTAGAATTGATTTGTATTTATGTATTCAACTACGTAGTTTTGTACTTTAAAAGATGAACACTATGAAATTAGAAATACAACCCATAGGAAATTCTTATTCGGAACAAGCCATTGATTTGATTTTGACGATCCAGCAGAAAGAGTTTAATATTCCGATTACCATAGAAGATCAGCCTGACCTTTTGCAGATAGAAAGTTTTTACACAGCAGCCGGAGGTAACTTTTGGGGTGCTTTTGCAGATGGTGAGCTGGTAGGTTCTATAGCATTGGTTAAATTTGACGAAAGGGTAGGAGCCATCAGGAAAATGTTTGTTAAAAAGGAATTCAGAGGAAAAGAACTGAATATTGCGCAAGAATTACTGGAAGTTTTAATTTCTTTCTGCCGTGAAAACAGAATTGATGATCTATATTTGGGAACCATAACAGTACTGAAAGCAGCCCAGCGTTTCTATGAAAGGAATCATTTTGTAAAGATTGAAAAAAGCAATCTTCCTGCGAAATTTCCTTTAATGAGTGCCGATGATGTTTTTTACCACTTACATCTTGACTGAATATGAATGTAATCAACGAAGCAGGAATTCTTGCCATATCCACAAGGCTGCACCGTCTCAGTGAACAATTGAGGAAAGACGGAGCATTGATCTATAAAGCATTTGGAATTGATTTTGAGCTGAAATGGTTTCCGGTTATTTTTACCATTTATAAAAAAGAAATAGCAAGTGTAGTAGAAATAGCCAACGAGATCGGTTATACCCATCCATCCACCATAACACTGCTCAAAGAAATTGAAAAGCAGGAGTTGATCCAATGGGAAAAAGATAAACAGGACGAGCGCAAAAGGCTTTTTAAACTCACTTCAAAAGGGCAGGAGCTCATTGAAAAAATGAAACCCGTTTGGGAACTGATGTCTCAGATTTTAGGTGATATTGCAGATAATAAAAATAATCTGCTGACTGCCATTGATGAAGCAGAAGAGAAAATTGCCAATCAGTCTTTTTACCAGAGAGCGATGCAGGTGAAGAACACGAAAAAATAATTTATTCTGTTATAATGTCAAGTGGATCTCTTACAGGCATAATACTTTTTAAATATTCTTTATCTTCTGCAGTTAACTCAGCTATACCCAGTGCAATATCTTCCCATGCTTTTCCGTCTTGACGTGTAAGGGCAAATTCAATGGATTGAATTTTAGGCTTTTTATTAAGACCCAATATTCTTAAATCTATTCTTTGTCCTTCTTTTATTTTACCTTCTGCAATTTGTCCTAATAAGAAAAAATTTCTTCCTGTAACTTGAAATGTATTATTGAGTTGAAATTGAGCAACCGTTAAATGATGCCAGTTATATCCACAATATCTGCATTGCTTTGCACGTGGAGTACGGGCTAGTTTGTGGCATTTTGGACAATTGTTGAAAAAAACTTTTTCAGGAGTTTCTTTCATGATCCGGGTTACAACATTTTGTTCAAAAACTTCATATCCATGCTCTAATAGTTGTATGACTTCAGGATCAGAATTTATCCAGCCTCGCTCAATCATTATATTTCTCATACGTGTATTTTCAGAGCTCTTCAAAGTGTACATATGATGATTCAGTGCTAAAGCTTCATCCTTGGTCATTAATTTGCTAAAATATCTGATAATATAATCTATAGTTTCTCTGTCCATATCCAAGTGAAAAAAATAGAATATTTTTTAATGATTTATTTTGCCTAATTTATCATTTATTTCTTGAAGATAAGTTTGCGTATTATGAAATTAATATTTAATACTGACAAACTATTGTCACTAAAGTATTTTAATTTTACATCATCAATAAAATAAAAGCTATGGGAAAAATTGCAGAGAAACAAACTTTCAATGTTAATACCAGGGCAGAATGGCGGCAATGGCTGGAAGAGAATCATCATACGGAACAATCGGTATGGCTGATCTGCAATACCAGAAAATCCAATTTACCCAATGTTTCCTGGAGCGAACTGGTAGATGAAGCGCTTTGTTTCGGCTGGATTGACAGTACAAGAAAGACTATTGATGAAGGCTCGTTTATGCAGTTATTCAGCAGACGCAAGCCGAAAAGTACATGGTCTAAAATCAATAAAGAGAAGGTTCAGAAGCTGATAGAAAATAATCTGATGATGAAAGCAGGATTTGAAACCATTAGAATTGCCAAAGAAAACGGCTCCTGGACTATTTTAGACAGTGTGGAAGACCTGATAATTCCGGAAGATCTGAATGAAGCATTTAAAATTCATGAAGGTTCTGAAGCCTATTTTCAAAGTTTGAGCAAATCCATAAAAAAAATGATGCTGCAATGGATTGTTTTGGCCAAAAGACCCGAAACCAGAAAAAACCGGATTGATGAAATTGCAAGACAGGCTGCTCAGAACAGGAAGCCTAAAAACTTTTAATTTTTTATTGATGATTAATAGATATAAAAACAGGCTGTTCCAAAAAGGAGCAGCCTGTTTAATAGTTTCATTATTGAAATGATATTGTATTAGAATCTCAAAGTCGCTGCAACAGACCAGGTTCTTCCAAAACCAAGGAATCCTGTATTACCGTCTGCAACACCCTGATATACTCTGCCAGCTTCCTGATATGTTTTTCCGGCATCAGGGCCATTGGCAATTTTATCGCCCGCGAAGATATTGGAGCTTAATTCAGAAATATAATATTTGTTGAATAAGTTGTATACGTTTGCTCTCAATGTCAAAGATTTTTTCGCATCAAGCGTGAATTTGTAAGAAGCTCCTACATCAAACAGGTGATAGCTTGGCAATTTTACAATTCCTTTTTCTCTTGCCGCTTCAGTAAGGAAATTGATCGGGTTGAACTGAGCATACAGCTTGTCATAATATTCCCAGTTGGCATCGATACTGAATGCTTTGGTAATATTGTAATCTGCTCCGATGCTTGCTGTTGTCTGGGCCGCATCTCCAACCTTCAGGTCTTTGATATTGATCATTCCGGTTGCTCCTGCTATTTCCTGGTTGTTCTGAACATCCAAGATGTTGAAGTTAGCGTTTCCTTTATATTTCCAGTTCCCCAATGATACCATTCCTCTCAGTCTAAGATTAGCGAAAGGTCTTGCTTTGGCTTCCAATTCGATTCCCTGGTGTAGTTGCCCAACGTTCAATGCATTATAGAAATAGGCATTTCCAAGGGTTAACTGAGAGAATTTGGCAACATCTGCAGCCGTAGCATTGAATGTTCTTGAAATGAATCGGTCATCCCACTGTGTTCTGTACGCATTGATGTTCACATCCACATAACGGGATTTGAAACCGTAACCTAATTCCACAGAGAAGATTCTTTCATTCTTGGCATCATTGTAAATATTCTGGTTTGAAGGGAATAAAGCATTGAATAAAGGCTGTCTTGAAATAATTCCTGTATTGAAAAATACATTGTGGTGATCGTCAATATTATAGTTGGCACCTCCTTTTACAATATAACCTGTTTTATGATACCATTTTGTTTCCTGGTTCCCTGGAGTGTACAGCATATAATCCCTTCTCTTGTAATATTGCTCGGAAACAGATCCCTGAACGGATGCACTTAGCTTTTCAGAGCTGTATTCAACCATACCGTAGATACCTGCCCATTTTACAAGACCTTCGTTGTGTATGGATACTTTCTGAGCATCTTTAAGCTTGGTAAGCGGCTCCGGTTTTACAGTTTGATTAATATAATATCCTTTTGGCGCATTGGCTGTGGAGGGAACAAATAGCGCATCAGATCCTAACATATCAGTTACAATGTCATACAAAGCTCCTTTGTACGTTTTAAGATCGATACCTCCGTTGAAAGTCCAGTTGTTCTTTTTGTAATTAAGGTCTGCGATTACACCATACCAGTCATGAGCATTGATACTCTGCTTTCTCACGATACCAGTGGTTCCGTTCAGAGTAGAGACATATTGTCCGTTATAATCACCGGGAGATCCTGCAGGTGCCGTAAAGGTAGATTTCTGGAAAGTATTTCCGTTATAATCTGTTACCATACCGCCTCTGTTGTAACGGTAAATCATATCCCAGTTAATCGTACCGTCTCCTCCTGCACCATAATTCATGAAATTCATGGTTTGTCCTGCAGCGTTTTTGATAGAACCGTTAAGTCCTGTACCTCCGCCACCGCGTCCCCATGAGCCGTAAACTACTGTAGATAATTTCAGGTTGTCATTCATGGTCCAGTCCCAGTTCAAAGAGGCGATAGGCTTATGATAGAAATTAGGAGCTAAATTGAATTGAGAACCATTCAGCATTCCCGTTTGAGGGTTGTATCTTCTTCCATAGGTTTCAAACTGCTGCAGTGTTGCTACGTTCGCTCCAGTTGCAGAAGACCTTCTCGTATCGTGTACCTGTGGTGCTCCGGTTGCAATTAAATTGAATGCATGTTTGTCATTAGGCTTAAATCCTGTTGAGAAAAACCATGAGTAACCTTCTCCTTTTGTTCCGTTGATGTATCCGTCACCTTGCCAGCGGGAAAGCAATACGGTTGTTCCCCACTTGTTTTTTAATCCCGAAGAGTACATTGCTGATATTCTGGAGTAGTTATCGTTTCCGACTTCTCCTTTGATCATTGCTTTTTGCTCGGAATCGGTAGCTTTGGTTACAATATTGATCGTTCCTCCAACAGAAGGTACTACAAATTTGGAAGCACCCAATCCTCTCTGAATCTGAATATTGCTGGCAATATCAGCCAAACCGGTCCAGTTGGACCAATACACGGTACCTCCCTGCATGTCATTCACCGGCTGCCCGTTGATGATCACAGCAATATTAGCTCCGTCAAAACCTCTCATGTTGATTCTGCTGTCTCCGAATCCTCCACCTACTTTCGTTACGTAAACGGATGGAGTAGACTTCATAATTTCAGGGAATTCTCTGTTTCCCAGTTTCTCCTGAATTTCTGCAGCCTTAATGTTGGAAACCGCAACAGGTGTTTTTCTCTCTTTGGCTGTTTGGGAAAGGTTTCTACCTACCAACATAACCTCATCAATAGATTTGGATTTCTCTAAAGAATCCTTCGTACTCTGCCCATAATAGATGGCGGCCGTAGGTAATACAAGCGCTATAATTAGTCGCTTTTTAAAAGTAATGCTCATGAAATAAACTAGCGTGTTTGATTTTTAAGGCTGCAAAGATGGATAATTATTTTTTAATTAAGTATTAAATCTTAACGAAGTGATTTTATTCAGTTGTTGGAATGTGCTTTATTTCTCACTTTTTGGAATGTGTTAATTATTCCACATCTTTCGTTTACAATTTGTTATAATAGAGAATGATGAAAAAAATGGGTTGTTTTTAACGGATAAAAATAATTATGCGGTTCTCCACATTTTTAAACAAAACTCAATATTGTTGGAAAATATACTATAATAATAGCTAAGTCGTAAAAAGGTATAGATGACTTGAATCATAATTTTTATGCTGTTGTTTTGATAACTTGTATTACCATTTTATTCAAAATCGTATTATTTATGAAAAAAAATTTTTTTGAAAGGTTTTCAGACCGTGTTGTCTGTATAACCGGAAGTCCGGGTGCTTTTATTACAGCAAGTTTACTGGTTATTGTCTGGGCTGTATGCGGACCTCTTTTCAATTATTCTGAAACCTGGCAGCTTGTTATCAATACGGGTACCACAATTGTAACTTTTCTAATGGTATTTCTGATTCAAAAAACTCAGAATAAAGATTCTAAGGCTATTCAGATAAAACTCAACGAATTGATAGCCTCCTACGAAAAGGCCAGTAACAGACTGGTGGATATTGAAGATCTGACGGAAGAAGAACTGGACAAGCTTCACAAATATTATGAGAAACTTGGACAACTATCCCAAGAAAAAGAACATTCACAGGATCCCGTGCAAAAATAGTCTTAATACTATTATAATATATATAGCATGATTTTAAAATCTTCTCAAATTGCCCACGCTGATTCACTGTCAGTGAAATCCCTGGTGCATTTCGTCATAGAACTCGAGAAACTGTTTAAACGTATCGGAGAGTATCTTCTTTCCGGACAGGAAACCGTTTCAACAGCTGAAAGTGTTACAGCCGGATTTTTACAGTTTTCGTTTTCCCAGATGAAGGATGCCTCCCAATTTTTTAAAGGCGGCATGACAGCGTATACTTTAGAAGAAAAGGTAAACCTTCTTGATGTAGATGCTATGGAAGCCAGACAATATAACTCTGTATCTCCTCATATTGCTGAGACAATGGCGTTGCAGGTAGGTAAACTCTACAAAACCGACTGGTCTATTGGAGTAACAGGATATGCCACTCCGGTGGAAGAATCAGAAGGGAAGCTCTTCGCTTACTTTGCCATTGCTCACAAAGGAAAAGTGGTTCTTTCAGAGAAATTAGATCTGCACTCCAGAACCAAACCTGTTAATGCCCAGCTCTATTACAGTGAATTCATTCTGGGATGCTTTAAGCTGGAACTGGATAAGAACCGGAAAAACAAAGAATAAACCTATTTCAATAATAAACTATAATCACACCTATGAAAGATTTACAACTGAAAAATAAATCTGTCCTTATTACAGGAGCAGACAGCGGAATTGGTAAAGCCATCGCTCTTTTATTTACTCAGGAAGGAGCTGATATTGCCTTCATACACTATCATGATGCCAAAGATGCCATGAAAACAGTGGATGAAATAAAAAAAACAGGAAGAAAAGTCCTTTCGTTTGAAGGAGATATTAATGACAGCAAATTTTGCGAATCTGTTGTTAATGAAGTTGTGGCCAAACTGGGCGGAATAGATATCCTGATTAATAATGCCGGAACCCAGATTCCTTGTGAAAGTATAGAAAATCTTAAAGAAGAGGATATCCGCAAAACTTTCGATTCCAACATTATTGGAATGATCCTGCTCACAAAGATTGTATTTCCTTATTTAAAACAAGGGGATTCTATTATCAATACTACTTCAGCTACTGCCTATCTGGGACATGAAGAATTACTGGATTATTCAGCAACCAAAGGAGCCATCGTTTCGTTCACCCGTTCACTGGCATTACAGGCTAAACCTAAAGGAATAAGGGTGAATGCTGTTGCACCCGGACCGGTGGCCACGCCGCTTACGGAAAAAACATTCGGAGAAGAAGATGAAGATCAGAATAAACCGCCGCTAGAACGTAATGCTTCTACCGAAGAAGTGGCAGCAAGTTTTCTATTTCTTGCCACAGATGCTTCATCACAGATAACGGGACAGGTTCTTCATCCTAATGGAGGTTTAATTGTTAACGGTTAATCTTAACGGATATGAATGGAGTTATTATTCAGTTTTTCCATTGGTATCATCCCGGAAACCTATGGAATGAGTTTGCTGAAAAAGCAGAATATTTAAGAGATTTGGGGTTTACTGCCGTCTGGTTTCCTCCTGCCAATAAATGCAGTCTCAATAGGGAAGGGCGTGGCTATGATGTATATGATCTTTATGATTTGGGAGAATTTGATCAGAAAGGAAGTATACCAACACGATATGGGACGAAAGCTGAATATTTAATGGCTATAGAGAAAGCACATGAAGCGGGAATGTCTGTGTATGCGGATATTGTTTTAAACCACAGGATGGGTGGAGATGAAGAAGAAAAGATTATGGTACATCAGCTGAATGAAGAAAACCGTAATGAAAGAATCTCTGAAAACATGGAGGTTTCAGCCTATACGAAATTTACTTTTCCGGGAAGAAAAGGAGTGTATTCGGACTTTATATGGGACTGCCACTGTTTCAGCGGCATTGACTATGTGATCAGAGAAGGTGAGGAGATGAAGGGAGTTTTTAAAATCCATAATGAATATGGTGAGGACTGGACAGATGCCGTAAGTCATCAGTTCGGTAATTATGATTATCTGATGGGAGCTGACATAGAGTACCGTAATCCTTATGTTGTGGAGGAAATGAAAAACTGGATCAGATGGTATATGGAAACAACGAAAGTAGATGGTATCAGATTGGATGCCTTAAAACATATCTCCTCCGACTTTTTGAAAGACTGGATCTCCTATATTAAAACAGAAGTAAATCCTGAATGTTTTGTTTTAGGCGAATTCTGGAAAGACGAGGCAGAAAAAATTGAGTATTTTTCCGATAAAATGTCTGATCTTATCTCTTGTTTTGATGCTCCGCTGCATTATAATTTCTTTAAAGCATCACAGGATGGTAAAGATTATGATATGAGCCGGATTTTAAAAGGAAGCTTCCTGGAGAAGAAACCGGTATTCTCAGTTTCTTTTGTTGAAAATCACGATACACAGCAGCTTCAGGCTCTTGAATCTGCGGTGAAAGACTGGTTCAAACCCTTGGCTTATGCTATTATTCTTCTTACCGATGAAGCTTATCCCTGTATCTTTTATCCTGATCTTTTTGGTGCAGACTATATCGATATAAAAGATGAACAGGAAGTGCATATCATCATGCCGAAGGTTGAAGAACTTCCTGGTCTGCTTGAAGCGAGAAAGCTTTTTGCATATGGTGAGCAGATCGATTATTTTGATCATCCCAACTGCGTGGCTTTTGTACGGAAAGGAGATGAAAAGCATCCGGGATGCATTGTAATTTTGTCTAACAGTGAAGAGGGTTATAAAGAAATAGAACTGGGAAAAGAACATGCGGATTCGGTTTATACCGATTTTTTAAAGAACCGTCATGAAGAAATTGATACGGATAAAGACGGGAAAGCGGTGTTTACTGTAAATCCGGGTTCAGTAAGTGTATGGGTAAAAAAACAAACACCGTAATCATAGACAAATTTTCAGACCTTTTATTCTCTGCAAGCAGCTGTCCTGATTCTATCTTACAATATAAACTCTGGTAATTTTAGATACCACATCTTTGTATTTCAGGTAAAAATGGTCTTATAGTTGCAGATTTACCACCAATCAAACACTAAATTATTATATTATGGAAACTAAAACGGCAACCAAAAAATCACCAGCCAAAAAAACGACAACAGCAAAAGCAACAACCAAAACTCCTGCTAAAAAAAATGCAGCCAAAAGTTTGGAAGATCTTTTTGAAGATGCGCTGAAAGATATTTACTGGGCTGAAAAAGCACTATTGAAAGCGCTGCCGGCAATGATGAAAAATGCAACCAGTGAAAAGCTTAAACAAGGAATTGATAAGCACATCACGGAAACGGAAGGCCATGTGGAAAGACTGGAAGAATGTTTTAAAGCATTAGGGAAAAAAGCCCAGGCAAAGAAATGTGATGCTATGCAGGGACTACTGGATGAAGGAAAGAGCATCATGGAAGAAACAGAACCCGGAGCAGTAAGAGATGCAGGAATTATTGCAGCAGCACAGAAAGTTGAACATTACGAAATCGCTACATATGGCACACTTGCTGCATTTGCTAAAGTATTAAAAGAAGAGGATTGTCTTAAAAACCTTTTAAGCACACTGGAAGAGGAAAAAAAATGTGACGAACTGCTTACAAAAGTTGCTGATACCAATCTTAACAGCAAAGCAATGTAAATACAATCTTTAAAAAAGGAGACCTGATTTTTTCAGGTCTCTTTTTATTGTAATCCGGAAAGGGTTCAAATGCAGCATTTTTATTCTGGTTGATTTGTATCAGTTTTAGTATATTTGTGGATATTATTTGTATCAATTTGGTTTTTAATAATGAACTGTAATGAATACCCAAACTGTTACACTGTAAAAGAAAACGGTATTCCGCCATTTATAAAGTTTAAAAATGACCCAACTTAGCCTGTTCGACTCAGCAGACCTGTACGAATTTCCAAAAGACCTTCTGGAATACAGAGAACATTTCCTGAATCAGGAAGAAGCTGACCGCCTTAAAATTCATCTGCTTGAAACAGCTCCGTGGAAACAACGTACCCAGAAAATGTATGATAAAATGGTGCTGACACCACGCTTAACCGCCTGGTATGGAGATGAGAAAAATGCTTATCCTTCAGACAATGAACTGGATGCCCATCATTGGACACCCGAACTGTTTTCTTTAAAACAAAGAATAGAAGAAACATTTGGCTATCAGTTCAATTCCGTATTATTAAACCTTTACAGAGATCATAACGATTCTGTTGCCTGGCATCGGGATAAGGAAAGCAGATATGGGAAACGTCCGGTGATTGCATCAGTAAGTCTGGGGCAGACCAGAAATTTTGATTTCAGGAAAAAAGACCATCATCAGAGTAAATACAGCCTGCCTCTCCCTCACGGATCATTATTGATTATGAAAGGAGATCTTCAGGAAAACTGGGAACATCGTATTGCCAAGTCTCTAACCTCTATGAAGGAGCGTATTAATCTTACATTTAGGTTGGTTAATAAGTCGTAAAATATTTACTCATAATGTTTTATGAGTAGGTTATAAATGTTTTAATCTTTTTTTTGGCAGATAAATTGTTGCATTTATAAACAAAGTCATTGTTTGACTTCTCTATATCACCATTTAAAATTTATTATTATGAAAAATCTTGTAGTAACAATTTTTGCATTGGCTGCTTTAACGGCCTGCAAAAAAAACGAGCCGACAACCACAAGTCAATCTGAGGAAAGTACCACAATGTCTGCACCTGCAGAATCCGGTATGACGGTAAGCGACTCCACAAAAATGACAGACAACAAAGAACAGAAAAGTACTCTCAGTGACAAGGACAAAAAGTTTGCAGATGCTGCAGCAATAGGAGGACTGATGGAAGTAATGATGGGGAAACTGGCCGCAACAAACGCTGAAAACTCAGTCGTAAAATCTTTGGGAGCAATGATGGTAACCGATCATTCCAAAGCGAATGACGAACTCAAGAATTGGGCTTCAGGAGCAGGGTACACCTTACCCACAAGCTTGGATGCCGAAAAGCAGAAGATGTATGATGATCTGAAAGCTAAGAAAGGAAAGGACTTTGACAAAAAATATACAGATCTTATGGTCAGTGATCATAAAGAAGATGTAGAAGCCTTCAAAAAAGAGGCATCTGAAGGAACAGAAGCTTCATTAAAATCTTTCGCAGCGAAAACACTTACTACACTTGAACATCATTTGCAGGAATCGGAAAAAGCTAAAAATGCAGTCAAATAATATTCAGTTTATATGACCTGCATCATAAATATGAACATAAAGTATTTAATAATTTTGATGTGATTAAATATTATTTTGTTCTTGATTATAGTAAGCTCCTCTTTTGAAGAGGAGTTTTTTGATTATTCTTTCTTTTTATATTCTTCAATTTTCTTAAACTGTCTGTAAGAATCTTTAAGGATGCGAAGCTGTTCAGACACAACCTCACTACTTTTGGGGCTGAGATCACCTGTGTCCAGGGCATTTTGATAGGCTTCAATAGCTGCTTTTTCGCCAAACACTACATTTTCTAATGTAGATTCTATCAGGTTTCCCATGGTAAAAGAATTTTTAATGTCAATCCATGTTCTGTGAACAGCTCCTGCCATGGACGGTGAGTCCTCCGGAATACCTTGCTTTTCTGTGATGAGGTTAACCAGTTCATTTTTCATGATTTTCGACTGCGAAATCATATGTTCGTACTCATCTTTTACATCCGGATACATTTCCCAGACTTTCCCTTCAACTTTTTCAAAACCTTCCTTTCTGTCGTTGGTAATGTGGAGTAAGTCATTAAGTACCGATATTTCCTGTTGATGATCCATAATATAATTTTTAGATTAACGATAAAAATAAAACTTATCCGGTGAACTCTTTATAATCCTGATCATATCTGAAAAATAAATAGCCAAAGTCCTTTCTTTTTCCGGCAAAAAACTGCACCTTTGCCCAACAATGGGGTGCTACAGATAACAGTGGCTGAGATGATACCCAGGAATATACTTCCACACCTGTCCGGATAATGCCGGCGTAGGGATTGCTTATTGATCATCTCATCATTTGATTTCTAATAATTAGTATGATGCAGGACATTTTAAAACAAATTACCTTACCGGAATGGTTTGGAGTCTTATTTTCAGTAATCCAGGTTTTACTGGCCCGTAAAAACAATGTCAACAACTATCTTTTCGGAATTGCAGGTATTCTGCTTACACTCTATGTAATGCTGACTTCGAAGTTGTATGCTGAATTTACCTTAAATCTTTATTATCTGATCATGAGCATCTACGGATGGCTGTACTGGAAATTCGGGAAACAAAGATCCGAGATGGAAATCTCTGTTACCTCAACCTCAGAAAAATGGATTACCGGAGGAATTGTGCTGGGAACGTTTATTTTATTCTGGTCCTTTCTGACCCATTTTACCGACTCGGATGTTCCGGTCTGGGATTCTCTGGTGAGCGCTTTCGCCTGGGCCGGAATGTGGCTGATGGCAAGAAGAAAAATTGAAAACTGGGTGATACTCAATGTCAGTAATCTTATTTCAATCCCGCTAATGATTCATAAAGAATTATATCTCTATGCTGTTTTAACGTCGTTTTTATTTTTAGTGGCCATTTCCGGATATATAGAGTGGCAGAAAATCATTAAATCCAAAGCTAATGCTGAGTATTAAAGAGATCAGGCAAGAACTTCAGGGTGCCTCTGTAATTTCTGATAAAGTAATGCAGCATATTCATGAGGAAGGATTGCTTAAGATCTGGGTTCCTCAAAAATACGGCGGACTCGGCTGTCGTTTTGAAGAAGGGCTTAAGGCCTTATTTAGCTGGGCTGAAACCGATGGAAGCTTTGGCTGGATGCTGACACTTTGTGCCGGTGCCAATTATTTTTCAAGAAACATCAGACCTGAAATTGCTCAATTACTCTTCACTCATTCTGAAACCTGCTTTGGAGGAAGCGGAATGGTTGGCGGTACCGCAGAAAAACAGGATGACAGTACGTATCTGATCAACGGTTCATGGAATTTTGCAACAGGAGCACCTCATCTGACGCATTTTACATTGAATGCCAGAGTTATGGAAAAGGGTAAGGCTATAACGGATAAAGACGGCAATGAGATTATCCGTTCATTCATCGTTCCGAAAGAGGAGGTTCATATTATCCCCAATTGGAACTCTATGGGAATGAAAGCCAGCGGAACCTATTCCTTTACTATTAATAATGTCTTTGTCAGTGAAGATTACAGCTTTCTTTATGATACTTTTTTCACAAATGATATTCTGGACAGCATTCCGTTCCGGGTTTTTGCCGACTTGACACTCCTGGTCAATTATCTTGGAATAGCTTCTCATTTTATTGAAGAGGCAGGGCGTATTCGCCCTGAAATCAATTTCAAACATTTTACTGAATCTATTGAAAAACATTTGGAAAAGGTATTCAGCATAGCCGGAGAAGTAGAACAAATACTCGGCGGTCACAAAGAGATTGCGGAGGGTAAACAACACGTGATTCATCTGTATGGAGTAGAGCTGGTTCAAAAATTATCCCGTCAGATTCTCACGGTTTATACACAGCTGGGAATCCGCGCAACGGATATTGATTCTGCAGTGTACCAGGTATTCTGCGATTATTTTACCGCGGCTATGCATTCCAATTTCAGGCCTTCTGCAGATGATCCGGACTTTTCTTTTTGAGTTAAAGTTTCAGAAAATAATTCTGTTAATGAGTGTTTTATGTGAATATTTTGTTAATAATGTTCTTTATAGTGAATATTGTATAATAAATTTTAATTATTTCACTATATTTGGAATAAACTAAAACCTGAAATAAGCCCAACATAAAACCTGCTGAACTAAAGCAAATCAGATTACAAAACATTATGAAAGACTTATTTTCACTCAACGGAAAGAGGAAGGATCACGTAATTATGTATTTTAAAAAAGAGAGGTATCCATTGGTAGAAAATGATAACTGGATTACCATTACCGTTAAAAATTGGTACCGGACAATGATCATATCCTGTTTGATATGCAATGACTTGGTAACTTTAATTATCGTAAGGACAAAACTCACCCCATTTTACGAAAAATATACCGTACTGTAAATTGATCCCTGTTGATACTTTTGTAAAAACGCGTGGCCCGAGCAGTTGATGGTGATATTGATCCCCGGAAGAAGTTGCATTCTTATCTGGCAAGCCATTCTTCCCGAAGAACTGCATAAATAACATCATCAACCCATTTGTTTTTCCAGAACAGACTTTTTACAAAATGACCTTCTTTTCGTAAACCGATTCTCTCCATCAATAGAACAGAAGCGGTGTTATCCGGATCCACAGACGCTGTAATTCTGTGCTTATGTAAATCATTAAACAGGTAACTTATGATGCCTTTTAAAGCCTCAGAAGCATATCCTTTTCCCTGAAAAGACGTATTTAATGTAATTCCCAGTTCTACCTGTGCATTTTCATCTCCGGTAAAATGAATTCCGATATCTCCGATAACTGTTTTTGTTTCTTTATCCGTAATCAACAGCTGATACCAGCTTTCAGGCTGGTTGAATTCTCTGGTATTTCTTAGGATAAAACTTTCCACCTCTTCAAGGGTTTCAGGAATCCAGCCTTGAAATCTATTCGCTTCAGCATCGGAACGGTAATCGAAGATGTCCTGTTGATCCTCCATCGTAATATCCCGTAGAACCAATCTTTCTGTGTAGAGCTGCATAAGGGTAATATAATTTCGGACAAAAATAGGGGTAATTGGTAGTTATTCAATGGGGAATTCAAGTTTTTATGAAGATTAAAGCTAATTTATTTCAATAAAAACGATAAAATATTTGCAAATACCATTTAAATACTTACTTTTGTACCGCTTTAAAAAATAAAATACGGGGGATTGGCGCAGTTGGCTAGCGCGTTTGACTGGCAGTCAAAAGGTCACGGGTTCGAATCCCGTATTCTCCACTAAAGAGCTGTAATACAATGTATTGCAGCTCTTTTTTATGATTAATATTTTGTCCCCGCAATTCCAACAGAATATGCTAGATTTGAAATAAAAAATTAAGCATGGAATTTTCTCCTTTTAATCCTGTGATTAAGCTTTGTCTGCAAGGAATGGATTTTGAAGACAAAGGAATGCCTGAAAAAGCAGGTGAATTATTTTTGCAAGCCTGGGAAGAAGCTACGGATGACCATGAAAAGTTTCTGGCAGCTTATTATCTGTCATGTAACCAGAAAACCACTGAGGATCAGTTGAAATGGCTTGGAACTTCTTTAGAATTTGCTTTAAAAATTAATGATGATACTGTTAAAAGCGCGTTGCCTGCTCTTTATCAGTACATTGCTCAATGCTGGGAGAAGACGGGAGATACAGAAATGTCAAAAAAGAATGCTGAACTGGCATTACAGTTAAAAAAACATCCGTCCGATCAAGGGCCTTTTTACCACGGGACCAAAGCAGATTTAAAAATTGGAGATTTACTGACAGCAGGTGGAGATTCCAATTATCAGTCTGACCTGAAAATGAATCATATCTATTTTACCGCTTTGGTAAACGGAGCAGGACTTGCTGCTGCATTAGCAAAAGGAGAGGGCACAGAACGTGTGTATATTGTAGAACCAACAGGAAATTTTGAGAATGATCCCAATGTTACCGATAAGAAATTTCCAGGAAATCCCACCCGCTCTTATCGTTCCGAAATGCCTTTGAAAATTATCGGAGAAGCAGCTGATTGGACCAGACCCGCTCCTGCAGATCTTCAGAGATTTCGCGAAAAGCTGGAAAACAATAACGGGGAGATTATCAATTAGTGAACAATGGAAAACAGCTGATTATGATTGTACTCATAAAAGTCAGGGTGGATATTTCATACATTTGGGATAAGTTTTTCATTCATCCAATAATAGTTTCTAGCCTCTTTTTAGAGGCTTTTTAAGTAAAAAGTTAAATTTTTCATAAATTAAATCGCCCTTTAATGAATATTCATATATTTGAATGAACTAAAACATTTTAAACCATGAAAAACTTAAAGAAAATCTCGAGAGAAGAATTAAAAACAGTTAAAGGAGCAGGACCTAATGTTCCGGCATGTCCTCCCGGTGCTTTATGGAGATGTGATGCCATTGGTGTTTGTTCAGAAGATTTTGATCAATGGGACTGCCTTTGTGGTTGCTATCCGGCAACGCTTCCTTTACCAAGATAAATCAAAATCCTCTTTCAGAAGGTTTTTATTAACAAAAACAGCCACAATATTTTCATTGTGGCTGTCTTTTTGAAATCAAATATCGACTATTATAAAGATCTGGAGCGGGCAATATTAATAAGGTACAAAAGGTGTGCGTACATGCTTCGCTTTACAGATTCAATTTTTATGTCTCCGGTAGTCTGATTGATCGTTGTTACCAGATCGGTATTACATTGACCGGCAAAATTACCGCTTCCCAGATAGTTCACTGTATTGGTACTCGGATAAGAAATTCTGGGGTAGTCGGGTGCGGTCTGGTTAGCAATAGGTGTTGTATTGGCAAATCCTTTATTATCAACATATCGGGCTGTCCATGTGCCTAAGAACTGTCCATTGGAGGTATTGATCCCTTGCCCCACAATGATCTGAGTATCTACTGGATTGGTAAATCCTGCACAAGAAGTGTAATGGTTTACGGAAACTGTACAGGAAGATGCATTATCACCAGGCTGAAAACATTTTCCTTCGTATACAGTTGACCTCTGTTCACTGGAAGAGGTTGAAGTGTTCAATATAGCCTTTGGAGCAAAAATTTCCTCAGGAGAAATAAGAGTTAAAACTCCCTGCGCATCCGCCGCAACAATCTTTTTTTCGGCATTTGAAAGTCCTCTTACTCTTACCAGGCCATTTACGTCTAAAGTATGACTTGGAGTGGATGTGTTAATCCCAACCTGTGCCGTTGAGCTGCCAAAAATAGCAAGTGCTCCCAAAAATAATGTTTTTGTTTTCATGTAATTTTTAGAAAAGGTTAAATTTTTCACTAAGGTAAGAAATATCTTTAAAACATACCATAAATGATCTGAAATCTGATATAAAGTAATTGTAAACAAATTTTGAACATATTGCTATCTAACTTAAACCTTATATTTTTAATTAACTCAAATTTGTACAGTCTCTGTTTGTTTGAAAAATATTTGTATTTTAGCCGAAATATGTTGTTTTTTAATAAACATATTGGACACTGATTAAAATTCAGATAATTTGAATAAAAAAATTAGTAGATTTGCACGGAACAAAAAAATAATACATATTAAGCAATATTCTCAGTCAGCTGTACTTTTAGAAAGAAGGCACGTGAGAATAACAGAATTTAGGTTATAAACTACTGAAACTATGAAGAAACTTTTTTTACTTTTATTTACGGCGTTTTTATTTATCGGTTGCAGCTCTGATGATGATACTATTTATGATTATGTAGGAACATGGTCTGGTTCTTATCAAGGAGGAGATAAAGGAGTTTGGAACTTCGTGGTAGATGAGAGTGGTAAAGTAGTGGGAACAATGCATTCCGATGTCAATAATGAAAACTATAGCATTACCGGAAATTTAAGTGAAAGCGGGGATCTTAACGCCAGGGTAGGGCTTCCTTCACAGGGAGATTTTAAAGGAACCTTAACTACAGACAAGAAAGGAAACGGAAACTGGTCCAACTCACTTCCGACACCTTCCATATCAGGAAGCTGGAAAGGAGAAAAGAAATAAGACAAGAAAGTCTGCAGGATATCCTGCAGACTTTTTTATTTACAAAAATCCCATGTGGGTAATCTCATCATTTTCATTTTTCACTGCTGCAAAACAGAGCAGAAAATCCTCATCAGAAAAATATTTTTTTAACGGTTGATCTTGCTCTTGCTCTTGATTCCAACTCATAATCTCTTCATTGCTTTCTACGGTATAATTTTCAGAATCCAGTTTTAAAGTTAAAATCACCGCATGGTCTGATGTACAATCATCATTTTTATACAGAACATGATCTTTAATCCTTATACATTCAGAAACATTTTTAACACTGCCGAATTGAAATGCTCCCAGCAATTTTCTTCCTGCTTCAGTCTTTAAACCGTTTTCAACTGTTCTTTTTCCCCTTTCAGAAATTGTATCCAAATCTTTGATGGCTGTCATCACCTTGGCAAACTTCTGGTAGAGCAGGGGATCTCCTGATTCTTTAATATAGGCATCCAGACTTTTCCGGATAACTTTTCCCATTTTGGAACAATGCCCGAATTCAGAACTGTTCTGTCTTACCTTTTCATATGACGGATTCTTTTTAAACGCAGCTTTATTAAACCCGCTTTTCTTCCGAACCACATTTTTGCCGTTCAGGTTATAAAATACCAGGTCGCCCACCGCTCCTTTAATCTTGATTACACTTTCATAGGTTGCCATATCATTAAAATAGAAATCAAATATACCAATAAATAATGAAAATCAAAATTTTAACATATATTTATAATATAGTTGTAGTATAGTTGTACTATAATTAAAATATAAAATGTATATTTGTGGTACGTTTTGTTAATTAATTATAAATCAGAAGAGTATGGGAACGGGATTATTTCAACAAAAAATGACAATAAAGCAGATTGCTGTTGTATTGGCAGCCTCTGTTTTGGTAGTTTCCTGCGGATCCTCGAAAAGTGCTTCCGCCAGTAAAAAATCAAATACAAAGAGTGTTGCAAAAGCTGAAAACCTCAGAAAACTGGATTCAAAATTTAACGGAAGTGTATCCAGATCAATCAATGATATTCTGAAAGATGCAGAAAAGTATATCGGAACACCCTATAAATTCGGAGGAAGTACTTCTTCAGGATTTGACTGCTCAGGATTTACCGTAAAAGTATTTGAAGAAAATGATTTTAATCTTCCGAGAAGATCCTCTGATCAGGCCGGCGCCGGAAAAAATATTGATATCAAAGACGTAAAACCCGGGGATCTCTTATTTTTTGCAACAGCCGGAGGAAGCAGAGTCTCTCACGTAGGGATTGTTCATGATATCGGTCCTGATGGAGAAGTGAAATTCATTCATGCTTCTACTTCAAAAGGTGTCATTATTTCATCTCTGAATGAAAAGTACTGGAATAAAGCCTATCTTCATGCTCAAAGAGTGTTGTAAATATTCTATCAATAGAAACGGGCTTTAGCCCGTTCAATAAAATGGCAATCAATCAATTGGCTTTAGCCAAAACTTATATTATCATACTCTTTCACCACCCCGTCAAAAATTCTTTGAATTTTTCACCACCCCTCCGGAGGAGGGGAATTTTTAGATTTCCGTTTGTAATTTTTCTGTAAGCAATCATTGCAATAGCATTGCATCCCAAAACTTAGCAAATTTGCCCAAAACAATTATCATATGGCAGATTTTATCAGATTTTTTATCCCTTTTTACTTCATTATTTTCTTTTTGGTCTCTTTTGTAGGAATTAGCTACAAAGTGGCTCAACAAATTGGTAAAAATCCTAATGTCCTTCCCAAAGATGATTCTGCATACGGATTGGTAGGATTTTATTTTAAGCTGATTTTATTTGCTTTGTTTATGTATACAATACTTCTTTTACTCTTTCCGAAGGACATGTTCTCTGCTTTTAAAATCAATGCTTTGGAATATAATCTCATTCAATACACAGGGTTGGGTTTAATGATGATGGCCTTGATCTGGGTTGTTATTGCCCAGTTGCAAATGAAAAATTCATGGCGTATCGGGATTGACAGTACAACGAAAACGGATTTGGTAACCCATGGATTATTCAGGTATTCGAGGAACCCCATATTTCTGGGTATGACTATCAGCCTTATCGGATTTTTCCTTGCTTTCCCTACTGTAATTGCTTTTGCTTTTGTACTGACGGGAAGTATTTTGATGCAGATTCAGATCAGGCTTGAAGAAGAGTATCTCTTAAAAGAACATGGCCAAATTTACGTGGCCTACAAAAAGAAGGTGAAGCGCATGTTGGGTCTTTATTAAAAGCATCATGTTAAAACCTGTTTTGCTGAACTTTTTTGTATCTTTGGCCGGTATAATTTTAAATAAGAAACATGTCATTACAACAAACTATTGAAAATATCTGGGACAACAGAGAATTATTGCAGAATGAAGACAGCCAGAAGGCGATCAGAGAAGTTATTTCTTTAGTTGATAAAGGGGAACTTCGTACTGCAGAACCTACAGAAACTGGATGGCAGGTAAATGAATGGGTGAAAAAAGCTGTGGTAATGTATTTCCCGATCCAGAAAATGGAAACTATTGAAGTAGGTCCGTTTGAATTTCATGATAAAATGCCTTTGAAGAGAGGTTATGCTGAAAAAGGGGTGAGAGTTGTTCCACATGCAGTAGCGAGAGAAGGTGCTTACATTGCTCCCGGAGTAATTATGATGCCGTCTTACGTAAACATTGGTGCTTATGTAGATTCCGGAACAATGGTAGATACTTGGGCTACAGTAGGAAGTTGTGCACAGATCGGTAAAAATGTTCACCTGAGTGGTGGTGTTGGTATCGGTGGGGTATTGGAGCCATTACAGGCAGCTCCCGTAATCATTGAAGATGACTGCTTTATCGGTTCAAGATGTATCGTTGTGGAAGGAGTTCACGTAGAAAAAGAAGCTGTATTGGGTGCTAACGTAGTATTGACCGCCTCTACAAAAATTATCGATGTTACAGGAGATACACCAGTTGAAATCAAAGGAAGAGTTCCTGCACGTTCAGTAGTAATCCCTGGAAGCTATACAAAACAATATCCGGCTGGAGAATATCAGGTTCCATGCGCTTTGATCATCGGTCAGAGAAAAGAATCTACAGACAAGAAAACATCTCTGAATGATGCATTGAGAGATAATAATGTAGCCGTTTAAGATTAATATTTTAATCTAATACCACAATCTTGAAAGAAAAATTTCTTAAAATACTATTAAACCCTAAATATATATTTGGGGTTTATCTTATTATATCCGTTGTTACTGCAATTTCCAAATACCTGAGAGGAGATTATGCGATCAATAACTATCTGATTTTTAAAAACGTATTCTTTAATACCATTCATCAGAAAAACTTATTTATCCATTATCCTGATCTTTATTTTGACCTGAACCATTATGGTGTATTTTTCAGTGCTTTGATTGCGCCGTTTGCCATGATGCCGGATTGGCTGGGAATCTCACTCTGGAATATTGCCAATACTTTCATCTTTATCTACGGAATTTATAAACTGCCGTTTTCAGACAGCAAGAAAGCGATTTTCGGATTGCTGTGTCTTCAGGAATACATTACTGCGGCATTAAGTCTGCAGTTCAATGTGGCACTGACAGGTCTTTTGTTGTTATCTGCAGTCTATATTTATGAAAGAAAAGAAGTAAAATCTGTAACCGCAATTTTAATAGGAATATTTGTGAAAATCTACGGAATTGTAGGATTAACGCAGTTTTTCTTTATTAAAAACAAAACTAAATTTATTCTTTCAGGAATTGGTATTGCCATATTATTTTTCGTGCTTCCAATGGCTTATTCAAGTCCGCAGTTTGTCATTCAGTGCTACTCGGACTGGTTTCAGTCTATTGTAGAGAAGAATAATGAAAATCAGGTTCTGGGAAATATGCAGGATATCTCTTTAATGGGCTTTGTAAGAAGGATTTTGGGAGATGCATCTATTTCAAATCTTGTATTTTTAGCAGGCGGACTACCACTTTTTGCTTTGCCTTACATCAGAATTAAACAGTATAAACACTATGCATTCCAACTGATGATTCTGGCTTCAACATTACTGTTTTTGGTATTGTTCAGTTCCAGTTCAGAATCTCCAACCTATATTATTGCGGTGGTAGGAGTGCTGATCTGGTTTTTCCTTCAGAAAGAAAGAACACCATTGATTATTGGATTGCTGGTTTTTGTCATTATTTTTACCTGTTTCTCAACTTCGGATCTTTTCCCGAAATTTGTAAAAGAGAATTATATCATCAAATATTCATTAAAAGCCGTACCTTGTATTGTGATCTGGTTGAGAGTGACTTATGAACTTCTGACTAAAGATTTTGAGAAAAATTACAGCCTGAATTAATACATATGAAGAAAATTTCAATTGTAATTCCCGCTTATAACGAAGAAGGAAACGTTGCCATGATCCATCAGAAAATTAAAGAAGTTTTTGATGGTTTAAACAATTATGACTTTGAGATCATATTTGTGAATGATGGCAGCAGAGACAATACTCAACAAAAATTAGAAGAACTTTCCAGTCAATATGATGAAGTGAAATTCATCGAATTTTCCCGTAATTTCGGACACCAGCCGGCTGTAAAGGCAGGTATGGACAATGCCCACGGAAATGCAGTCATTTCTATGGATGGAGATCTTCAGCATCCGCCGGCGCTTATTCCGGAAATGATTAAGAAATGGGAAGAAGGGTATGATGTAGTTTTTACCTTTAGAACGTATCCCAAAGAGATTTCTTTCTTTAAAAGAAAAACATCAGACCTATTTTACAAGCTTTTATCAAGCCTTTCAGATGTTAACTTAACGAAAGGCGGCGGCTCAGATTTCAGACTATTGGATGCAAGTGCTGTTGAAGTCATGAGAAACTTTAATGAAGACGATCTGTTCCTTAGAGGATTAACGAGCTGGATGGGGTTCAAACAAACAGGAATCGACTTTACTGCAGCAGAAAGACTTTCAGGGAAAAGCAGTTACAACCTTAAAAAGATGTTTACCTTTGCTTTTACAGGAATCACAGCTTTCAGCGTAAAACCTCTTTATCTGGCTGCGTATCTGGGCTTTTTATTCTCAGCGCTTTCAGTAATCGGATATGGAGCCTACGTGATCCATTCATTTATTGCCAAAACAGAGATTTCCGGTTGGGCATCTTTGATTATGACCATTGTTTTCTTTGGAGGACTTCAGCTAATCATCCTTGGTATCATGGGAATTTATTTAGGTAAAATATTTAAACAGGTGAAAGACAGACCTAATTATATTATTAAAAACAAAAATTTTTAAAATGGTTTTATTGAGTTTTGACATTGAAGAATTTGATATGCCATTAGAATATAAGGGTGAAATTCCCTTTGAAAAGCAGATTTCAATTTCACAGACAGGATTGGAGAGAATCCTCAATATCCTTAAAAAACATAATGCCAAAGCTACCTTTTTTTCCACGGTAGTTTTTGCAGAAAACAGCAAACATCTTATTGAAAGGTTGCTACATGAAGGTCATGAGCTGGCCTCTCACACGTGGTTTCATTCAGAATTTGAAGACAAACACCTGAAAGAATCAAGAGAAAGGCTGGAAGAGTTATTTTCGACAAAGGTGACCGGATTAAGAATGCCGAGAATGATGCCTGTAGACGAAAAAGAAGTGGAAAGAGCAGGGTATTCATACAATTCTTCTATCAATCCTACGTTTTTGCCTGGAAGATATAATAATTTAAAAGTATCCAGAACCTATTTCAAAGAAGGAAATGTGACTCAGGTGCCGGCGTCGGTTTCTCCTAATTTCAGGATTCCTTTGTTTTGGTTAAGCTTTCACAATTTCCCTTTGTTTTTCTACAAAAAACTGGCTTCGGATTGTTTGAAAAAAGATCAATATCTGAACATTTATTTCCATCCCTGGGAATTTGCAGAAATTAAAGATGACACCTTTAAACTTCCCGGATTTACGGTAAAAAACTCAGGAAAAGATATGGTGGAAAGATTTGACTCGTTTGTAGGATGGTTGAAAGAAAAAGGACATACATTTGGTACATTTCAGGAATTTCAAAAACAGATCCAACGATGAAGATTGCCTTTGATGCCAAACGGTTTTTCCACAATACATCCGGCCTGGGAAACTATTCGAGAGATCTTGTAAGAATCCTTTCCGAATATGAACCGGAGAATGAATATCTGTTATTGAACAAAAATAAGTCCGAGAGAGGGAAAGATATTCTGGAACGCCCGAATGTTCACTTTATTGAAACCTCAAAAGGAAACTTTTCACGTCAGCTGAAAATGGGTAAAGATGCCCAGAAGCAGGGCGCAGATATTTTTCATGGATTATCAGGTGAACTTCCTCTGAAATGGGATTCAAAGCCTATAAAAAAGGTTGTTACCATTCATGATCTGATTTTCGTAAGATATCCGCAGTATTATTCTTTTTTTGACAGGAAAATCCATTTCTGGAAATTCAAAAAAGCAGCTGATACCGCTGATAAAATCATTGCAATTTCGGAACAGACCAAAAGAGATATTATTGAATATTTAAAAGTTCCTGAGTCTAAAATTGAAGTCATTTATCAGGGATGTCATCATGCTTTTAAAGAACAGCAGTCTCCGGAATTGATGGAAACTGTCAAAGAGAAATTTAAGCTTCCCGAAAGGTTTGTACTGAATGTTGGAACCATTGAAGACCGCAAAAACCTTTTTAATGTTGTAAAAGCAATCAGCGGAACGGAAATTCCTCTTGTAGTTGTGGGAAGAAAGACAAAATATTATCAGAAAATAGAACGTTTCCTGAAAAAAAACAAAATGGAGAAGCAGGTGCTTTTCCTGGAAGGCGTTTCTATGGATGAGCTGGCTTGTCTTTATAAACTGGCGGATATTTTTGTCTATCCAAGCTTCTTTGAAGGCTTTGGAATCCCCGTTATTGAGGCACTTTTCTCCAAAACGGTTGTGGTAACAAGCAATACCAGCTGTCTGCCTGAAGCGGGCGGAAAAGACTCTGTGTATGTGAATCCGGATAACGATCTTGATATCCGGGCCAAATTAAAATTTCTATGGGAAAATGAATCTGAGCGAAAACGCCGTGAGGAAAAGGGTTTCGAGTTTGTTCAGAAGTTTAATGACGAACCCATTGCAAAGGAGTTGATGAATTTTTATCAAAAAATTCTTTGAAAAAACTTTGCATTTTAAAAATAAATCCTACATTTGCATCATAATTCAAACAATGAAACCAATATTTTTAGCATTACATCATTATCATCATCATCTCTGCTAGACGGAATTGATTGATATAAGTATGTGCTAAAATCAAAAATAATTAAAACCGTCTGAGTAAATAGGCGGTTTTTTTGTTTCCTGAATTCTCCTCAGAAATTTCAACAGATCAGTTTTTATTTGCTCGGACCCAAAAAAAGGCAAAATGAGTAAATTAAAAATTGCAATTCAAAAAAGCGGCCGGCTATACGAAGAATCTCTTCAGCTTCTCAAAGACTGTGGAATCTTTGTCAACAACGGTAAAGACCAGCTCAAAGTTTCAGTCGATAACTTTCCGATGGAAATCATGTACCTTCGGAACTCAGACATCCCGCAATACCTGGAAGACGGAGTAGTGGATGTAGCCATTCTTGGCGAAAATCTTCTGGTTGAAAAAGGTAAAAACATCAAAACTATCCAGAAGCTTGGTTTTTCAAAATGCCGTGTTTCACTGGCTGTTCCCAAAGAAATAGAAACGGACGACATCTCTTATTTTCAGGGTAAAAAAATTGCTACCTCTTATCCTAACACCCTCAAAAACTTTTTAGAAAACCAGGGAATTGTATCAGATATTCACGTTATTTCGGGTTCTGTAGAAATAGCTCCTAATATTGGTCTGGCGGACGGGATATGTGATATTGTAAGTTCCGGAAGTACTCTATTCAAAAACGGATTAAGAGAAACAGTCACTTTGCTGAAATCGGAAGCTGTGCTGGCTCAAACGCCCTGTCTATCACCTGAAAAAGAAGCCATTCTTGAAAAATTTGTCTTCAGAATCAAAGCCGTTTTAAAAGCAAAAAACTCAAAATATATTCTGATGAATGTTCCCAACGAAAAAATCCAGAAAGTAGCTGATGTTCTTCCTGTTTTAAAGAGTCCTACGGTGATTCCGCTTGCAGAAGAAGGCTGGAGCAGTATTCATTCCGTGATTGATGAAGAACGTTTCTGGGATGTCATTGACGAACTCAAAGAAAATGGGGCACAGGACATTCTAATTATTCCAATTGATAAAATGGTTATTTAAAAAAATCATAATGATAGATGTTGGTTAACACAAAGGCGCAATAAAAATGAAGTTGATACTATTTAAGACGCAAAGATTTTATCTCCGATAAAATTGAATACCATTTTAAGTCACAAAACTATACTCACGCACTTGCTGAAAATCTTAGATTTTCTTGCGCCTTAAAAAAGTAAAGATTTAAAAAACTTGCGCCTTTGCGTTCATAAAAAAATTGAATTATTAAGGTACCAGGCAGCTGAATAAAATAGCTTCAGCTATGATCTTAATGAAAATTAGCAACTTAAAAGAATCTTAATGGTTCAAAAAAAATTAAAAAAGTACAATGAAAATATACAGATATCCCACAAAAGACACCTGGAAAAACCTGGTAAAGCGCCCTGTCTTGGAACAGAAAGAAATTTCAGGTCTGATCACAGAAATATTTGCAGAAGTTGAAAAAAATGGTGATAAAGCTTTAATAGAATTCAACAAAAAGTTTGATAAAGCAGAAACCTCAATCTTAAAAGTTTCTGAAATTGAGATCAAGGAGGCAGAAAATCAGATTCAAGATGAATTAAAGCAAGCCATTCAACAGGCGAAGGAAAATATTTCAACATTTCACGCCTCTCAGAAACAGGAAATTCAAAAAATTGAAACCACAAAAGGAGTGGTTTGCTGGCGGGAAAATCGTGCTGTTGAGAGAGTCGGGATTTATATTCCGGGAGGAACAGCACCTTTATTTTCTACAGTGTTGATGTTGGCGGTTCCTGCAAATCTGGCCGGATGTAAAGAAATAGTTCTTTGTACGCCGCCGGATAAAGATGGCAATATCAATCCTGCAATCCTGTATGCAGCAAAGCTTTGCGGTGTTTCGGAAATCTTTAAAACGGGGGGAGCACAGGCTGTTGCAGCGATGACGTTTGGAACAGAAAGTATTCCTGCCGTGAATAAAATTTTCGGTCCTGGAAACCAGTTTGTCGTAGCGGCCAAAGAATATGCACAACGGTATGGAGTTGCCATTGATATGCCTGCCGGACCGAGTGAAGTTCTTGTGATTGCAGATGAACAGGCTGTTCCTGAATTTTGTTCGGCAGATCTCCTTTCGCAGGCAGAGCACGGAAGCGACAGTCAGGTAGTTTTTATCACTACAGATCTTAAAGTTTTTAATGAAACAATCATTGCTGTTGAGCAGCAAATCAAAGAATTACCAAGAAATGAATTCGCAGGTCAGGCCTTGGAAAACAGTTCTTTTATTTTGATCAATACGCTGGAAGAGGCTCTTGAGTTCAGCAATCTTTATGCTCCTGAACACCTTATTCTGGCCATCAATGATTTTGAAAAATATATACCGGAGGTTCAGAATGCAGGTTCGGTTTTTTTAGGAAACTATTCCTGTGAAAGTGCAGGAGATTATGCCAGCGGAACCAATCACACGCTTCCTACCAATGGTTATGCAAAGAATTACAGCGGCGTGTCGCTGGATAGTTTTGTGAAGAAAATAACATTCCAGCAACTTTCAAAAGAAGGGCTACAGAATTTAGGAAAAACAATAGAACTCATGGCGGAAGCTGAAGGTCTGTTTGCTCACAAAAATGCAGTGTCGATAAGATTGAAATAATTAATTGTTGGAAAACCCAAAGACGCAAGAGATTATAATGAGAAACCTTTTTAAGACGCAAGGATTTTATCTCCGATAAAATTGAATACCAAGTATTTTGATCTCTCACAGATTCTTCAAATGAGGAAGGCAAATATAAAAAATCTGTGAAATTTGTGAAATCTGTGGGAAAAATACTTAATGATCTGAAGATGTTTTCTTCACTATTCTTAATCACTCCATACATCTTAATGGTTTAAAAGTAGTTTTAAATAAACAATACAATGAAAAATAACAGTATCAAAACACTCGTAAGAGAAAATATATTACAATTACAGCCTTATATCAGTTTCAGGGACCATAATGAATTTAATGCTCCTGTCATGCTGGATGCGAATGAAAGTCCGTTCGGGGAATGCAACCGCTACCCGGATTCTACTCAGAAAAAGCTTAAAACCAAGCTTGCAGAGCTTAAAAACCTTTCACCTTCACAGATCGCCATAGGAAACGGAAGTGACGAGCTGATAGATCTTATTATTAAAATTTTCTGTGAGCCTAAAAAAGATGCTATTCTGATGATGAATCCGTCTTTCGCGATGTATGGTTTCTATGCGGCCATCAATGAAAATAAAGTTCTGAAACTGGATCTGGATGAAAACTTTGAAATCGTAAAAGATAACTTCTTAAAGATGGCAGATGATTCTTCACTTAAGATTTTCTTTTTATGTTCTCCTAATAACCCTACCGGAAACAGTGTGGATGATATTGAATTTTATCTTCAGAATTTCAACGGCATTGTCGTGGTGGATGAAGCTTATATTGAATTTTCAGGAAAAAAATCAAGTCTGGAGCTGTTGGATCAATATTCCAATTTGATTGTATTGCAGACGTTTTCCAAAGCTTGGGGAATTGCCGGAGCAAGAGTAGGGATGGCTTATGCATCTCAAGAGATTATCAGCTTTATCAATACTGTAAAAGCGCCTTATAATGTGAATGTTCTGAGCCAAGAGTTGATTTTAAAAACGCTGGAGGATAAAAACAGACTTCAGGGAAACGTAAACCGTATTCTGGAAGAGAGAACATGGCTAAAACAGCAGTTTGAAGGAATTCAATGTATTTCCAAAGTCTTTTCAACGGATGCCAATTTTTTCCTGATCAGAATGGATAATGTGGATCGTGTATACGGAAAAATGCTTGAAGAAGAGATTTTAACCAGCAGAAGAGATCCTGCGATTCCCGGATGTATCAGGATTAATGTGGGAAACCGTACTGAAAATGAAAAATTAATTAACCTTTTGAAAGGAATATAAATTATAAACCACTAAGAATAAATAAGATAAAAAGAAAAGTTAAGTTTCATTCATTTTAATGGTTAAAAAAATATAAAAAACATATGAAAAAAGTACTCTTTATAGACCGCGACGGAACGTTAATTATTGAACCGCCTACAGATTTTCAGGTGGATTCTTTGGAAAAGCTTGAGTTTTATCCGGGAGTTTTTCAAAACCTTGCAAAAATTGTCAATGAATTAGATTATGAATTGGTAATGGTAACCAATCAGGATGGGTTGGGAACTGAAAGTTTTCCTGAAGAAGATTTCATAAAACCACACGAAAAAATGTTGCAGGCGTTTGAAAATGAGGGGATTATTTTTAGTGATATTTTAATTGACAGAAGCTTTGAATCTGAAAATCTTCCTACCAGAAAACCAGGAATCGGAATGTTGACAAAATACATTTATGGCAACTATGATCTTGAAAATTCCTATGTAATTGGTGATCGAAGTACTGATATTCAACTTGCTAAAAATCTTGGATCTAAAGCTATTTATCTTAACAAAAACTTCAATGGGGAGGCGGAGCTGTCTGCAACACGATGGTCAGAAATCTATCAGTTCTTAAAATCCGGAATGAGAAAGGCTAAAGTTTCCAGAAAAACCAATGAGACTGATATTGAAATTGAAGTTAATCTTGATGGAAACGGAAAATCAGATATTTCAACCGGGCTTCACTTCTTTGATCACATGCTGGATCAGATTGCCAGACACGGAAATATGGATCTTACGATTAAAGTGAACGGAGATCTTGCCGTAGATGAGCACCACACGATAGAAGATACCGGAATTGTGCTGGGAGAAGCTATTTTAAAAGCCTTAGGAAAGAAAAAAGGTATTGAGCGATATGGTTTCCTGCTTCCGATGGATGACTGTCTTTCTCAGGTGGCTATCGATTTCGGCGGAAGACCGTGGCTGGTGTGGGATGCTCCGTTTAAAAGAGAAAAAATTGGAGACATGCCTGCGGAAATGTTTTTTCACTTCTTTAAATCCTTTACTGATGCTTCAAAATCCAATCTGAATATCAAAGCAGAAGGAGATAACGAACACCACAAAATTGAATCCATTTTTAAGGCCTTTGCAAAAGCCGTTAAAATGGCAGTGAACCAATCGGACGCTAACTACAGTTTACCTTCTACAAAAGGAAGTTTATAAATATGATCGCTATAATAAAATACAACGGAGGGAATGTAAATTCCGTTCAGAATGCCCTCAACAGATTGAATGCCGATTCTGTGATCACCGATGATCCCGAACAGATTTTAAAAGCTGATAAAGTGATCTTTCCGGGTGTAGGAGAAGCTTCATCAACCATGAAACTGCTGAAGGAAAAAGAGCTTGATCTGTTGATTCCTGGTCTTACACAGCCTGTTTTAGGAATATGTCTGGGCATGCAGCTGATGTGCGGGGAAAATGAAGAAGGAGATACCGCAGGAATGGGGATTTTTGATATCAATGTCAGAAAGTTTCCGGCAAAGGATATTGTTCCCCATATGGGCTGGAATACCGTTTCCGGCCAGACTTCGCCACTGTTTTCAGGAATTGAAAAGAGTAGTGATGTGTATTTCGTTCACAGCTATTATTGTGAACTGTCAGACTATACAACATCGGTTTGTGATTATATCCTGCCTTTCAGTGCTTCTTTGCAGAAAGACAATTTCTATGCAGTACAGTTTCACCCGGAAAAATCGGGAATAGTGGGAAATCAGATCGTTAAGAACTTTATAAATTTATAATCATGAAAATAATTCCGGCTATTGATATTATCGACGGGAAATGTGTCCGTTTGTCAAAAGGAGATTACAATACAAAGAAAATATACAATGAAGATCCTGTAGAAGTGGCAAAAGAGTTTGAAAGCTTTGGGGTTCAATACCTTCATTTGGTGGATCTTGACGGGGCGAAATCAAAGCATATTGTCAACCAGAAAGTTCTGGAAAATATTGCCCGTTCTACTTCGCTGCATATCGATTTTGGAGGAGGGCTAAAAACTCAGGAAGATATTGAAACCGCTTTTAATTCCGGGGCAAAGCAGATCACTTTAGGAAGTATTGCCGTTCAGGATCCTGAATTTTGTTTTGGAATGATTGAAAAATATGGAGCGGAAAAAATCATTTTAGGTGCAGATTGTGAAAACAGAAAGATTAAAACATCCGGATGGCTGGAAGAAAGTGCTCATGATATCATTGATTTTATCCTTCAGTATCAGGAAAAAGGAATACAAACAGCCATTTGTACTGATATTGCAAAAGATGGTATGCTGGAAGGTCCCTCAACAGGGCTTTACATTGAGATCTTATATAAAACATCCGTTCAGCTGGTAGCAAGCGGCGGTATTTCAGGCATTGCTGATGTCTACAAGATGAAGGATATCGGCTGTGCAGGGACGATCATCGGAAAAGCAATTTATGAGGGAAAAATAAGTTTACAACAACTTCAAAATTTTATTGAAAATGCTTAAGAAAAGAATTATCCCATGTCTGGATATTAAGGATGGAGCGACGGTAAAAGGTGTTAACTTTGAAGATCTTAAAAGCGCCGGAGATCCTGTGGAACTTGCCAAAAAGTATGAACGGGAAGGTGCTGATGAGCTTGTTTTTCTGGATATTACCGCCACAATTGAGGATAGAAAAACATTTGTAGAGCTGGTAAAAGAGATCGCAAAAGAATTGAGTATCCCTTTTACAGTAGGAGGCGGGATTTCGTCTGTAGAGGATGTGAGAAAGCTTTTGGAAGCAGGTGCAGACAAGATCAGCATCAATTCTTCAGCCGTAAAAAATCCAGGTCTTATTTCTGATCTGGCCCAAGAATTCGGGAGCCAGTGTGTAGTGGTTGCTATTGATACAAAGCAAGTAGGTGATAAAGATCTGGTGCATATCAAAGGAGGAAGAGAAGCCACTGAACTTTCTACGCTACAATGGGCAAAACAAGCAGAATCTCTTGGAGCAGGCGAAATTCTACTGACTTCTATGGATGGTGACGGCACAAAAAACGGCTTTGATATTAGGATTACAAAGCTGGTTTCAGAAAATATAAGCATTCCGGTGATTGCTTCCGGAGGCGCTGGTACCATTCAGGATTTTGTTAAAGTATTTAATGAAACAAAAGCTACAGGAGGATTGGCAGCCAGTATTTTCCACTTTAATGAAATAGGGATTCAGGATTTAAAACAACAGTTAAAAACTCAAAAAATTCAAATACGATGAAAATAGATTTTAATAAAGATAATGGCCTTGTGCCTGTGGTTATTCAGGACAGCAGAACATTGCAGGTTTTGATGCTGGGCTACATGAACGAGGAAGCTTTTGAAAAAACACAAGCAGAAGGAATTGTGACCTTTTTCAGCCGTTCCAAAAACAGACTGTGGACAAAAGGTGAGGAATCGGGTAATTTTTTAACGGTAAAAAGTATTGACATCGACTGTGATCAGGATACCATTTTAATTAAAGCCGTTCCGAAGAATGTAGTATGTCATACCGGAAGTTTCAGTTGCTTTGGAGTAAAGAGTCCCAAAGGATTTCTATATGAACTGGAAGAAAAAATCTCTCAGAGAATAGATACGAAGGCTGAAGACTCATATACTTACTCATTATATCAGAGAGGAATCAATAAAATGGCTCAAAAAGTAGGCGAGGAGGCCGTAGAATTGGTTATAGAAGCAAAAGACAATAATGATGATCTCTTTAAAAATGAAGCCGCAGATCTGCTGTATCACTTTTTAATTTTATTGAAAGCCAAAGGATTTTCAATGGAGGAGATTGAAGAGATTCTTAAAAAGAGAGGTCAATAAAGAGATTGTCTCAAAAGTCAAGTAACTTACTGAAGGTCTGTGAACGTAGTTCAACAACGCGGTGAAGAATCCCATATAGTTAGTTATCAATGAGATTCTTCCTTCGTCAGAATGACCAAAGCTAAGTGTTCAGAATGACACTTTTGAGACGCTTCCTTTTTTGTTAAAACAGGGAAAAATCATAAAATCAAATGTATTGTAAGGCATTTTTATACATGACGATTATCAGTTGATATTGATAAAATAAACTATATAAATCTTATTATTGGATTATTTTATTTAAATGTATTTATTGAATTAATTTAAAACTATATCAGAAGAAAGGTTGTTAAAACACCCAAAAATTCAAAGGCGGCGAAAATTGTACTTTTGTTTTTAATTATTCTAAATAACACTTAGTATGAATAAATCTATTTTCTTAATCGGAAGCCTTGTGGCATTTTCTCAAGTCGCTGCCCAGAAAAAAGATTCATTAGAACAGAACAGACTTGATGAAGTGATTGTAACCGCATCAAGATCTCCGGAAATTGTAAAGAAAACAGCTTCTACCGTCAATATCATCAACAAAAAAGAAATTGCAGAGCAATCATTGATTTCTGCAGATCTTAGTAATATCCTGGCTTACAAAGTTCCCGGATTAGCGTTTGGAAATAATCTGGTAAGCAACAGAGGGCAAACATTAAGAGGAAGAAATGTTTTGATTATGGTCGACGGAATTCCACAATCCAGTCCTTTACGTAATAACGACAGAGAAATAAGAAGTATTGATCCTTCGGTCTTGGAAAGAATTGAAGTGGTAAAAGGAGCTACTTCCATTTATGGTAATGGCGCAGAAGGAGGAATCATTAATTATATTACTCAAAAAAGCACTTCTGATAAAATTTTTTCAGGAAAAACGATTTTAGGATTTACCAGCCATGATCTGTTTAATAATAAAATGTTCAAATCAGATGGTGGCGCCGGATACAGGGTTTCACAAAGTTTCTTTGGAAAAGCAGGAAAGTTTGATTATCTGGTGAACGGAACTCTTACTCAAAGCGGCGTTAAAATAGATGGTGAAGGATTGGTTCAGAACCCACGATATGGATTGGGAGAAACTGCCGTCAATAATATCTTTGCGAAAATAGGATATGATTTAAATGACAACAACAGGCTGGAAGTGATGTATAATTACTATTCAAGTCTGCAGGATTCCAAATATATTTTGGATCTTGGAAAATATGGTGAACAGCCTTCTACAGGGAAATTAGGAGACAGAGAAGGAGTAAAAGAAGGAACTAGATATAATCACAACGGATATCTTAAGTATATCAATAAGAATATTTTCCGCAATACAACGCTTAACACTACCTTGTATTTCCAGGACTTTTACACGATTTATGATTACAGGAATGCACCGAGATGGAAAATAGGAGGACAATCTGCCATTTTGGAGAAAAAGTACGGTTTCAGAGCAGATTTTAATACTGAATTTGGAAAAGAAAAGGCATTAAAAGGCTCATTAACTTATGGTTTGGATCTCTTAAATGAAAAAACAAGTCAGCCATTAGTAGATGGAAGGATCTGGGTTCCGGAAATGAATATGCTGGCTGCCGCACCTTTCGTACAGGGAAAGTTATTTCTTACTGATGATCTGACGGTAAAAGCAGGCGTTCGATGGGATAAAATGTCCGTAAAAGTTCCCGATTATACTACTTTACCTTCTAACAAAGATATCCCCTTCAATGTAGAAGGAGGAAGATTAAACTATTCAAATCTGTCCTATAATGTAGGTGTGAGCTATGTAGCATTTGATTTCTTCCAGCCTTTCACTTCTTATTCCAGAGGATTTAATATTTATGATCTGGGCCGTGTGCTGAGAGATGCAAAAAGCAATGTTCTGAGTGAAATCAATACAGATCCTGTGGTTATTGACAATTATGAAATTGGTTTCAACAGTAAGATCGGTCAGTATGTGGATTTTTCAGCCAGTTATTTTTATAATTACTCGAAGTTGGGAGCTGATCTTGTTTCTGTGAATGGTTTCTGGACTCCGCTTCGTGCTCCTCAGTATATTAACGGAGTAGAATTGGCAGTGAATATCTATCCGGCACAGGGATTAACTTTCGGAGCTAATTATACCTATCAGGAAGGAAAAGTAGATGTGAAAAATGACAACAGCTACGAAAAATATTTAAGTGGTTTAAGAATTGCACCCGCAAGGTTGAATTCTTTCATAAAATGGAATGATAAAGCGCAGAAATTACAGCTCGGTGTTTATCACATGTATTCATTCGAAAGAGATCAATTTGAACCTGCTGCTTCAGGAAAGTATGATGAAGGAGAAGGTCCTGTGAAAAGTTTTAACCTGTTCAATGTTCAGGGAAGCTATAAACTGAATAAACTTCTGACCATAGGACTAGGAATCGAAAATGTTTTCAACACTTCATATTTTACACCTACCTCGATGTATACTGCTCGTGATGCAGAATATGTACGAGGAAACGGAAGATATTACACGGTTTCTCTTAATTTTAATTATTAATTTGAATCCTTTTTATAAAAAACTTGCCCTTTTCTATTCAGAAAAGGGTAAGTTTTTTTAGTGAAATTATATTTTATCTTTCAATCATAATATTCTTAACAAGGGTTTCTTCGCCCACTTTCAAAACTCCAATATAGACTCCGTTCTGAAGAGATGAAACATTAACGTTTCTTTCGTTATTGACTTTCAAAAGTGATCTTCCCAAAGAATTGCTGATTTCAAAGCTGAAATCCATCCCCTTAGCATCCGTTAAGTCAATATTAATCACATTATTGGCTGGATTAGGATAGATCTTTACAGCTTCCAGTGAATTTTTTAAAGCGGGTTTGCTCATGGTAGTGGATGCTGCTGCAAAATGCTGTAAGGCACCCACGGTTGCTTTCCCGATCTTGTATACATAAACAGGATCCATATTAGTGAAAGTATCCTTAGAGCTGTGAGGGTAAGTGCTTCTTATCCTTTCAAAAAAACCGGTAATCACTTCACCTTTCTGCTCAAAAGGAATATAATCTGTATCAGCAGCCGGATCTACGGCAGTCAGAAGAGGAGAGTAGAGTGCTGTACAATTTCTCAGTTGTTGTGTGACCGCTGCAGAAGCAGCATTATTACTGGAAACGCCTCCCTGATCTTCATCACAATATACGGTGGTATTATTATTTCCTTTCACTCCGCCTACCTGATCCAGATTGAAAACCAGTTTGATATCCAGTTTGCGGACACCTCCCTGATATACGACATTATTCACATAATGGCTACTTCCTTTTAATCCTTGTTCTTCACCGGAAAAATGAATGAACTTTATAGAATATTCAGTAGGGACATTTCTCAGAATCCTTGCAGCTTCCAGTATAATTGAAGTCCCGCTGCCGTTATCATTTACTCCAGGGCCATAGATGGTATCGAAATGCCCACAGATAATGACGTATTTGTTAGGATAAAGCGTTCCGGTTTTGGTAATAATTAAATTTTTCGAACTGGTACTTCCAAAGGTAAAAGGACTTTCTTCTATCTGACTGGCCGTATAACCGTAAGAAAGGTACTTGTTTTTGATCCAGTTCAGGGTATTGGTATTTGCTACCGAACCTGTTGTTTTTACCCCTAAATTACTAAACTCCTGAAGGTTGGTAGTAATATTGGTTTGGGTAACCAAATCCGCTCTGTCTTTATAAGCCTGAATAAAAGTTTGAGCTGCAATGCTCTGCATCATTAATGCTGAGCATAAAAGTGTTGTGAATTTTTTCATATATAATATTATTTTGGTGACACGAATGTAGTAAATAAATCACAACAAAGTGTTTAATGTGTTAAAATAAAATAATATTTATTATGAATATCATATTAATTATTGTAATTAACTTAAGAATATTATAATGCGGTTCTGGCAAAAAAAGACTCTTGAATAGCTTCAAAAGTCTTTTTATTCGTATTGTATACTGGCTTATCTTTCAATCATCACTTTTCTGACAACCTTTTGATCTCCAATTTTTAAAATTCCGATATAAGCTCCGTTTTCCAGGCCTGAAGCATTAATACTTGTTTCATTGTTTCTCCTGAAAATGGAACGCCCCTGAAAATCTGTGATTTCAAAACTGAAATTTTTAATTCCGGAGTCCGGAAGTTCAATATTGATAACATCTTTGGCTGGATTTGGATAGATTTTCACACTTTCCAACGTATTTTTTCCTATGGTTTCATTCGTTCCCAACGTGCCGGTGGCAACGGCGAAATGCTGCAATGCTCCCACAGAAGCTTTTCCTATCTTGTAAATATAAACAGGATCGGTGTTGGCAAAAGTATCATTCACTGTATGTGGATAGGTACTTCTTATTCTTTCAAAAAAACCTGTGATCACTTCACCTTTTTGTTCAAAAGGAATATAATCCGTATCAGCAGCCGGATCTACGGCAGTCAGAAGAGGAGAGTAGAGCGCTGTACAGTTTCTCAGTTCCTGAGTTACAGCAGCCGAAGCTGCATTGTTTGTTGAAAGTCCGCCCTGATCTTCATCACAGTAAACGGTATTGTTGTTATTTCCCATAACACCGCCTACCTGGTCGAGATTAAAAACAAGTTTAATATCCAAAACACGAACACCACTTTGGTAAGCCACATTGTTGACATAATGTTTGCTTCCCAGAAGTCCTTGCTCTTCCCCGGAAAAATGAATGAATTTTATAGAATATTCAGTCGGAACATCCTTCAGAATCCTTGCGGCTTCAAGAATAATAGAAGTTCCGCTTCCGTTATCATTGATTCCCAGGCCGGTAATACTGTCGAAATGTCCGCAAATGATTACGTATTTATTGGGGTATACCGTTCCTGTTTTGGTAATAACAAGGTTTTTAGAATTATAACTTCCTGCAGTGAAAGGATCTTCTGCTATCTGGCTGGCAGTATATCCGTAAGAAAGATACTTGTTTTTTAGCCATGTCAATGCATTGGCATTAGCTGGTGAACCCGTGGTTTTCACCCCTAGATTAGCAAATTCCTGAAGGTAAGTGGTAATATTGGTTTGATTTACCATATCCGCTCTGTCCTGATAAGCCTGAATGAAACTTTGAGCTCCAATACTTTGCATAGCAACAGAAGCGAATAAAAAAGCAGCGATTTTTTTCATTTGAGGAGAGTAATGCTGAATATTCCAGAATGCAACAGATGCGGAATATCCGTCAGACATTATTGATTAATGATAATTTTTTTTGTGGTATTTCCTTTATCGGTTGTAACAGTAAAAGTATAAACCCCGTTTGTTAACCCTGATGTATTTATTTTTTCCTGATTTTCAAGGTTTAAAACAGTATTTCCTGCCATGTCATTGACTTCAACTTTGAAGTGTTTTACTTTCTCCTGAAATTCCACAGTCACAAGATCTTTTGCAGGATTAGGATAGATCCTGATGGCTTCACCTGATTTTTGCACAGAGCTTTCGTTGGTACTTAACAGGTTACTGGATGTAGAGGCAACAGCAAAATGCTGCAAAGCTCCCACGGCTGCTTTTCCTACGTTGAAAACATAGACGGGATCCAGATTGGCAAAAGTATCACTTACGGTATGCTCATTATTACTTTGGATGGTTTCATAAAACCCGGTAATGGTATATCCTTTTGCTTCAAAAGGCATATAATCTGAGCTGTAAGCGTAAGAAAGATTCGTCTGAAGAGGTGAGTAAAGAGTAGTGCAGTTCATCAGTTCCTGCGTTACAACTGTAGAAGCTGCATTATTGGAAGACACCCCACCGGTATCCCGTTCGCAGGTAATAGTATTGTTGTTATTTCCAAGAAGACCACCCACCTGGTCAATATTTAAAACCAGTTTTATATCCAGAACCTGACTGCCATTTTGGTAAGCTACGTTATTGACATAATGGTTGCTGCCTACAAGACCTTGTTCTTCCCCGGAAAAATGAATAAATTTGATAGAATATTCTGTGGGAACATTTTTCAATATTCTGGCTGCTTCCAGAATAATGGAAGTTCCGCTTCCGTTGTCACTCACTCCAGGACCTACAATCGTATCATAATGTCCGCAGATAATAACATATTTGTTGGGGTATACTGTTCCTGTCTTGGTAATAATTAAATTTTTTGAAGTGCTGCTTCCGTAGGTAAAACTATCTTCAGACATATTATTGACAGTATATCCGTAGGAAAGGTATTTATTTTTAAGCCAGTTTAAAGCGTTATTGTTAGCTGTTGTACCTGTTTTTTTAATCCCAAATCCCGCAAATTCCTGAAGGTTTGTACTAATATTGGTTTGGGTAACCATATCTGCTCTGTCCTTATAAGCCTGAATAAAACTTTGTCCACTCATATTCTGAAGTGCAATTGAACTGAGCAAAAGAGCCGCAACTTTTTTCATTTTTAATACTTTCTTTAGAGATTGCTAATATAACAATTAATCATTATTTATTGTTGATTATTAAGTGAAATGTTGCTTATTTGCTTAATTTATTAACAATAATATGTGTTTTTATTAAATTTATCATTAATTTAGATTAAAATTCGCTAAATATATAAAATTTAAGTAAATTTTTCTTTTTTATTAAATATATTCAATGATAAATTCATGTTTTATTACTGCAGCTTAATAGAAAATACTGTTGATATTGCAATTACACCAGGATTCGACTCGTGATAAAAGATGAAAAGTATATAACAAAAAAAAATCCCGGGAAAACCCGGGACTTATATTGATAACAAAATCTATTCTACATTATTTTACTTGATCTACAACAGCTTTGAAAGCTTCAGGGTGATTCATTGCTAAATCTGCTAAAACTTTTCTGTTAAGTTCGATGTTGTTCTTTTTAAGAGCTCCCATAAATTGAGAGTAAGACATTCCGTGCTCTCTGGTTCCCGCGTTGATACGAGTAATCCAAAGTGCTCTGAAATTTCTCTTTTTCTCTTTTCTACCACGGTAAGCATATTGCATTGCTTTTTCTACCGCGTTTTTAGCTACAGTCCAAACGTTCTTTCTTCTTCCGAAATAACCTTTAGCGTGCTTAAAAATTTTCTTTCTGCGAGCTCTTGAAGCTACGGCATTTACTGATCTTGGCATAATTTAAATTGTTTTTTTGAAAAGGGCGGCAGTGTTATTGCTCTTGTTGGCACCGTTTCAGGGTTAAAATTGTGAATTTGTTTGAATTCTTATAAACCGAATATAGATTTATAAAAACTACTTAATTGCTAATTGACGTTGAACGCTTTTCTCATCCACTTTAGCTACGTAAGAAGTAGACGTAAGATTTCTCTTCTGCTTAGTTTCTTTCTTAGTTAAGATGTGGCTTTTGTAAGCGTTTTTTCTTTTGATCTTACCTGTTCCGGTAAGAGCAAAACGTTTCTTAGCACCTGATTTCGTTTTTAATTTTGGCATTGTTTTGCTTTTTTATTGTTTTTGTTATCAATATCTGTTTTGGCTACTCCTAAAGACATTAGGAATAATAGTGTGCAAAATTACGAAAAAAAAGTGATACACGAAAGGAATTTTTAATGTATATCAACAGGAAGGTCTTTTGGGTTGAATTATAAAGGCAAACCCATATCAATACGGGCTTGCCTTCAATGCTATACGTTCATAAAAACGTAATGATGTTCTTATTCTTATTATGATTTAAAAAACTCCAGAAGATCTCTGTTGATGGTTTCAGCCTCTGTAGTTGGCATTCCGTGTGGAAACCCGGGATAGGAAATCAGTTTTCCGTTTTTAAGAAGGGTAGCAGCAACCTTGCCAGTGGTTTCAAAAGGTACAATCTGATCATCCTCGCCATGCATTACCAATACCGGAACTTCTACGCTTTTAAGATCCTCGGTGAAATCTGTCTCAGAGAATGCTTTCACACAATCATAATGTGCTTTGATAGAACCGCTCATTCCCTGTCTCCACCAGTTTCTCTGAATACCTTCAGAAACTTTGGCTCCTTCTCTGTTGTATCCATAAAAAGGAAAGGTAATATCAATAAAGAATTGTTGTCTGTGTTTCGCCGTATTATTTCGGATATCATCAAAAACAGAGATGGGAACTCCGTTCGGATTGTTTTCATTCTGAACCATAATAGGAGTTACTGCACTTACCAGAACAGCTTTTGCCACTCTTCCGTTACCATGTTTTGCGACATAGCGGATCACTTCACCGCCTCCTGTAGAATGTCCCACATGAATCACATCTTTTAAGTCCAGCGCTTCAACAATTTCTGCCACATCAGAAGCATAAGTATCCATATCATGTCCGTAAGGAGTCTGTTCGGATCTTCCGTGGCCTCTTCTGTCATGAGCAATTACTCTATAACCCTGCTCCAGAAAGAAGAACATTTGGGCATCCCAGTCATCACTTGATAATGGCCATCCGTGGTGAAAGAAAACCGGCTGTCCTTTCCCCCAATCTTTGTAATAAATTTCTGTACCGTCTTTTAATCTAAGTGTGCTCATTGTTTCTTTTTTTAATATTAATAAATAGTGTGTTTGATTTTTATAATCACAAATGTAGATAGAAAATCTTCAGAATACCTTGATCTAAGATAATAATTGATTAAAAATTTGTTAAAAATAGTAATGTATTGTCAACACTCTTCAAAGAGCAAATAAATTGAAAATCTTTTTGTTATAAAGAAAAACATTCAAAAAAGTAAGGCAGCATACAATATACCTGATAATAGGGATTGCAGTATTTGACTGTTCTCTCTAATATTGACGATGAATATGAAACATACAATTCAGGCAGGTTTGATCATTTCTATGTTCAGTCGAACCTGCTGGACCTATTGTTAACCTGTAAATTTAAACCCTTATGCTTTCATCTGCAGACCTACACCTGGAAAGAGCTTTATTTTTTGCTGTCTTAATTATATTTTTTGGAGCAGGATTCCTGTGCACGCTGATTACTGTCATTATCAATTTTATACAAAAGAAAGATAAAAAAGCCGTGTATTACCTTCTTATATTTCTTATTTCAGGCCTTATCGGAGTAGTCTTAACTGCATTTTATTGTTACATGATCCTGTTTGAACAGGCCGAAACCTACAGGCCATAAAGAAGATGCAATGCATTATATTATGAAACAGACTAAACTAAAAACCACTGATATCAGGGATGTTTTTATACCGTCTCTATTTTTATCTTTGACCTAAAAATCTAATAAAGATAAAACGGTTAAATCTCTCCGGATAAACAATAATTTATAACTTTTATAGCTTTCTTTTTCACACCCGATTCAACGATAAATTCTTATTTCGAATAAACACTAAAAAACTATGGGTAAAAACACTAGCCAGATACAATGGAGTGAGGAAGAAGCTGTAAAAGTAATATTGCTGCGTATATTTGTAATTTGCAGCTGCTCGGGAGGCAACCTTAGGTAACAGGGAATGCTGTGATGCTTTCCGATATGTTAAAATTGAATGAATGGCACACCGGATTTATTTATACAATTACGATCAAAAAACAAATCAGACATTCGATACTTATCTGGGCGAGTGGAATTATGAAATTCCATTATTGCTGTATCCTCTGCTGGCAGAAGATATCAAAGTGGAAGGTGTTGAATTTTTCTCCGATAAAAACCAGGGAATTGTTCAGCTGCGTTATTTTTTCAATCTGCTGGCAGATACTTATCAGCTGCATTACAAGAAGGCTTATTACGAACCCGTTAATAAAATGTTCGAGTTTCTGGAAGCTTTACCTTATGACTCTTTTGTATTGAATGCAACAGATGTTTTCAATATGAACGAAGAAGAACATACGGTACAGGCAAAGGAATGGCTGGTAGAAATTCAGCAGAAAAGCAAGCTGTATAAAAAGGCTGTTAAAGCCCGGAATCTTTCGCTGCTGGATTCCTTGTTCTCACAGACAGGATATTCCTCATTTCTTGAAATTTTACAAACCGACTGGATTAATTACGGATTGGGATATTTTGAAGAGCTTGCCTATAAAAAAGCGGCATCTACTGTATTTGAAGAGAACGGGAAATTCGGTCTTAAAGATGCAAAAGGTGCTGTTTTAGCTCCTGCGGTTTATGACGATATTTTTGAAGCAGATGATTACTACAATATATCGGTAATTCAAAAAGGGGCTTTGTTCGGTTACCTGCAAAGTGACGGAAAAGAATGGATTTCTCCGGTGTATGAAGATGCTTTTGACGTATTCGATTTTGGGCAGGAACCTTTAGGCGAAGTAAAAGTGAATGGAAAATCAGGGATTTTAAAAATCTATTCAAATACCTGGATGGTTCCTGCGGAATACAATGCCATTGAAAGAACAGCCTATGGATTCTTTGGGGTAGAAAGAGACGGCAAATTCGGAGTTTACAGCGATGAAAACGGACTGGTTATTCCTGTTGAAAGCGAAAACCCTTATGAATATGATTATTTCCCTGAATTATTTTTCACCAGGCAAAAAGGTACCGGCAAACGAAAATATTATACAAAAGAAGGAAACTACCTCGGAGATTTTTTAGAAGGCAGCATCTCAAAAGCAAGTATCTGTTTCTGGGTCAAGCCTAACAAATTTGACAAGAAAGGCAGATTGATTGATGAAAGAGGCCGCCTCATTATAGACGAAGCAGATCAGCTGATCTTAATCGATAATTTTGAAACTCTTGCTGTTCGCAAAGACAAAAGCTGGAAGATCTATCATGTTGTAAAACACCAGTTTCTGCTGGAAAATGAATATGTTAGTAAAGTAAAAGCAGAATCCAATAGATATAGAAATAATGTCTTTATCCTGGAAACCAACGTAGGATCAGGACTTTTTGATGCAGGCAATGGAAATTGGTTAATCACTCCCCAGCCGGAAATTAAGCAGATTCACTATCTGGAAAATGGATTTTTATCTGTTCAAAAGAATGAAGGGTATCAATTGTTCGATTTTGAAAATGGTCTGTCAGCCCAATTGTATGACTATATTTCCAACCCTTTGAATTATAGAACGGAAGAAGGCTTGTTGTTTTTGTATCAGGGTGAAAATATGTTGAGGATGCATGAAGACAGAAGCATTCACCGGGTAGAGGCTTCCGAATATGGTGCCGTTTATCTGGACCGGTATTCATTCCGGGGAAAAGATCTGGAATACTTTACTTCCTTTTATAACCGTTGGAAAAGCCAGAAAGGTAAGAACGCCGAACAATTCATGGAGGTTGGAACGATTAAAAAAATGGCTTTTGACGAAAAGGAAAACCAGAATTACCACGAAGCACTTCGTCTTTTTGAGTTATCTGCTCAAAAGGGTGACATGGATAGCCTGGTAGAAATAGGATTACTGCTTACGGATCCTGAAATAGAATCATTATTTGATCCGCAAAGAGGCATTGCATATTACGAAAAAGCAGCACAACGAAACCATCCTGTAGCCTGGAACAATATCGGGGCTTTATACCACAACGGAATAGGGTATTCTTTTAATATCAAAAAAGCAATTGAGGCCTATGAAAAGAGTGCTGAGCTTGGTGACGAAATGGCTCTTGTCAACCTGGGTGATCTCTATTATTTTGGACAACACGTGAAGCAGGATTACAATAAAGCTTTGGATTTTTATCAGAAAGCTGAGAAAAAATACGCCTACAATTACGATAAAATCTCAGAAATCTATTACCAGTTAAGAGACTATAAAAACCTTTTGGTGTACTTAAAAAAAGACTATGATCAATCTTATTCCGGGATTTATTACGGCATTATCTACGAACATGGTATGGGAGTAAAAACGGATCTGAAGAAAGCCATTAAGTATTATGAACAGGCCAATACTTACAGTGCCTACGAATATGCAACACAACGTTTGATGTATTATTATGGTGAAGATCCGGTCTTTAAAAATGAAAAGAAATACCTGAAGTGGAGTGCTTTTGCTGAAAAGCATGGTTTCGAAACAGATTAGCAGGGATTTGCCTATATTTACGTTCCTTAATGGAATGCAATTTTAATAAAGATAAGGGTTTGATGCACAGGTTATTACTTATATTTACTTTACTTATTTGTCCGTTTTTTGTTCAGGCACAGGATGTTTTAAGCAAATTAGAAAGAGAATACAGCCATGCCTCAAACAATACGGCAGAACAGCTCAACCTGGCTCCCAAGTACGCTACAGCATTATTCTTTCATAATCTTAAGCCCAAATCTTACCAGATTTTAGATACTAATATTTCCCTTGCTGCAAAACAGGCGGATGGAAAGTATGCCACAATTTTGTATGCGGTACAGGCCATGAATTACCGGCTGGATAATAAAACCGCGGAGTCTTCAAAAAGCCTCGATATGGCAAAGGCCTACAGCTTAAAAACGAATAGTAATGAAGCAAAAGGTTATGTACAATATGCAAAAGGTTGGATTCTGGTACGCAATAATAAAACGACCGATGCTGTCGCCGCATACCTGAAAGCGATCGAATATTATGAAAACTCACCAACCACTTCCACACTATATGGAAGATTGGGCAATGCAGCGAAGGAATTATCTGCCATTTATTCTGACCTGAATGAATATCAGCTGGAAGAAAAATACAGCAAACAGTTTCTATTGTTAGCTTCCAAACAAAATGATCCCAATCTTATCTTTGATGCTTACATGCGGATGGGATACGTATATGAACAAAAATATACACAGGAGCCATCCAATACAGTGTTTCGGGATAAAACAGAACAGTATTATTTACAGGCTATTGCTACTTTTAATAAAAATAAAGATGCGATGCTTAGCAGAAACAGCCTTTCATATGCCGCCATCAATTTAGCTAATTTATATACTGGGTTTGACAGTAATAAAGCTATGCAATATGCTCAGTTAGCCAATAAAGTGAGCCTGGAAATTGGTGATGCTATTCACATTGCTTCTTCTTTTGGAATTCTGGCAGAATTGGCATTGCAGGATAAAAATTATGATTTAGCCAAGTCCTACTTTCTGAAAGCCTCCATGGAGATTGGGAAAAGCCCGGTAAGGAATCATATGATAGAATTGTCTATCCTTGAATCTCTATCCAGAATTAGTGAAGAGCAGGGCAATTATAAAGAAGCACTGACTTATTATAAAAGCTATGTTGATCAATACAAGAGCATTTACGATCAGGAAAAACTGGATATCACCAAAAGATTAGAATCCCAGTTTGATAAAGAACGGCAGGAACAGAAATACATCAAACTACAGCTGGAAAGCGACAAGAAAGCTCAGGAAATCAAGCTTATTAATATTTTGCGTGCACAGCGTGAACAGGTTTATAACAACCTAAAATTGGTAGAAGAAAACCAGCGTGAGCGACTGAAATTTTCAGAACTTGAATCCGAGAAAAAAGAACAGCAGCTTCGTTTGGCAAAACTGGAAACCCAACAGAAGAATAACGATATTAATACCTTTAAAAAGCTTCTGGCATTCAAGGAAAAGATCAATACGTACTACATTTTTTTTATTATCTTTTTCATTGTTTTGATCCTCTTGTTGCTGTATGCGTATAAGCAGCGTGCCAGGTCTATTAAGCGAAGAGACGAACTGCATGCTTTAGCCATGGAACAAGAAAAACAGAACTCCAAAATATCTACCCTTACAGCATTGCTTGAAGGGCAGGAGCAGGAGCGTGGCCGTCTGGCCCGTGATCTCCATGACGGACTGGGAGGTTTGCTTTCAGGAACGAAACACCAACTGTCTTATTTAAATCCTGATCAGGCTGAAAATATAGAGGAAGGAATTTCAAAATCAATTGAACAGATCGATGGTGCTGTAGAAGAACTGAGAAGGGTGGCGCATAATCTAATGCCTGATTTATTAACAAAATACGGTCTGGAAGTGGCTATTCAGGAGTTTGCTTCACGAATTTCCAATCATGCTCTGGAAATCCATACAGAGTTTATCAATTACAGCAATTCCATATCGAAGGAAAAACAGCTGGTTATTTACAGAATCATCCAGGAACTGGTTAACAATGCTATCAAGCATGCTGATCCTTCCGAAATTATTGTTCAGGTAAGCGAAGAAGAAAATCTGTTAAACCTTACCGTAGAAGACAATGGTAAAGGCTTCGATCATACAAACTTAGACGTTAGAAAAACAGCAGGTTTTCACAATATAGAATTAAGAGTCCAGTTTTTAAAAGGAACCATGAATATCACCTCCGAATTAAATATTGGCACCAGTATAGAACTTCAAATCCCTATTCATTAAACATGATAAAAGTAGCCATAACAGACGATCATCCGCTTCTATTGGAAGGACTGAAAAATATTTTAGGAAACAGCGAAACAATAGATGTCGTAGATTGTTTTAAAAATGTCTCAGAAATGAATGAAGGCCTTGCAAAACAGGCGGTTGACATTCTGCTGCTCGACATTAATCTGGCAGATATCAACAGCATTGAACTCATCAAGCCTTTAAAGAAAAAGTACAGCAACCTTCAGATTATTATCCTGAGTGTTCATAACGAACTGCCTGTCATCAACAGTACTCTTGCTGAAGGGGCTTTGGGATATATTCAAAAAAATGCTTCAGTTTCCGAAATTCTTGAAGGAATAACCTCTGTATATTCCGGTAACAGGTTTTTATGCTCTCAAACCAAAGCTGTTCTGGAGAAAAAATCAACAGACGGATTAAGTCAGGTTCCGAAACTGACACGAAGAGAAAAAGAAATTCTGGGTGAAGCAGCAAAAGGACTTACTACCAATCAAATGGCGGAAAAGCTTTTTATAAGTCCGCATACGGTAGAAAGCCACCGGAAAAATCTTATCGAAAAATTTCAGACCTCCAACCTGAGTTCAGCTATAAAATTAGCTATAGAATACGGCTTGATTATCGAATAAAATAATCATCCGGAAAAAAGGCTGCTCACATCATGTAAGCAGCCTTTTTCTTATATAATCAAATAATTTGGGTGTGTACGGTTAATCTTTGAATTTCAACGCAGCCTGGAACAGATTCTTTTTGTCTACTAAATCATATTCGTCATTGTAAACCGGGTGATACATCAGGATGAAAACGCTGCCGTCAAAATCTTTTAAACTGATGGGCTGATCTACCATGATATCATAAAATCTTGTAATCGTACGGGTAGCAGTCCATTGCTTTGCATTGCCTTTAGGGTTTTTATCAAATCTGTGATCTTTTGCATCTGTGTAATACCAGTATGAAGGTGCGGAATCCATCAGAAACATTTCTTTATCCTTGTTGTAAAGCTCCTCGGCCATACCTGTATTCTGGAACCATTGTACTTCAGTATTCAAAGCGCCCAAAGCTCCTGCATAAATGTCTTTATTTGTGGTTGCACCCACTAAAAATCCTTCCAGATTGGAAGACGTGATTTCAAATAAAAAAGGAGATTTTTTCAGTTCATAAACATCATTCACGGGTTCAATTGCTTTTCCATCCTGTTTAATAACGACTTTTAACGACTGTGCAAAAGTCATAAAACTTAATAAACAAAAAAGAAGGGTCAAACTTAATTTTTTCATTGTATCTCTTTAAATAATTGCAGCAAAGATATTAGACTTTATTTCCCTGTACACTCGCTGATTTCAGGGGTTTTTATCTCATCAAATTAAAACAGGTCAGCCTTCAGCTGAATTTTTATATAAGCTGTTTTCTGTTTTTTACCATTTCCAGAAGCTGAATTAAGAGGGTAGACTTCTGCGTAGAAGGTGTCATTATCGGTCCAGAAAGCCTTTTTATCATCTGCTATTTTAAAGTTGGTGAAATTCACATATAAAAGGTTGTCCTGTTTCTTAGTTTGAGGAAAGTATCTGGAAATAACAAAATTACTCCCCACATCATGATTGGAAGAGACGAAGGTAACCCAGCCTTTAGAAGGAAGAATTTGCGGATAACCTTCGGTACTCAGTTCAAACATAACTGCGTTTTTTAGGCTGTAAAAAGAATAGTAGGAATCTGCAACTTCATCAGAATTTTCTTTGAATACTTCCAGGTTTAAATAAGGCGATCTTCCTACATATTCATTGGCAAGCGGTCCGGTCTCGGTAGAGATACTTTCATGTTGTGTAATTACGTCTTCTCTGCCGTTTTCTTTATATACCCAGTTATCTGCCTGCAGTTGTATATTGGGATTTTTTGTCAAATGTTCACCGATTTGTTTTTTTGAACTGGCTTTAAATTCCTGTTCAGAAATCTCCACAATGGTTCCGAACTTCTTAAATGATTTATTCTTAAAATCACTTGATTCCTTAAAGGTGCTGCTTCTGATCTCATAAAGGTCAACACCTTTTAACGTAAGTTCGTATGCCGGTGTGAATTCCGACTTCAGGACAAACGCTTCAATACTGTTCGAAATGTTATTATTAATGCTGTAGTGAATAGAATAGAAGTCCTCAAATTCTTCAAATCCATAATAATTATCGAGTTTATTGTAAGGAATTTTCAAATGGGCAGCATCTTTACTCGGAGTTATAAAAAACTGTACAGAATCCAGTTTAGTAAATAATTGAAACGGTACCTCCTGAACATTGTCCACGCCTTGTATTTTTTTGAAATCGGCAAATGTTACCGTTTTCTGCTTTACTTCAGTTTTTACATTGTGTGTCCCTGATGTTTTATCCTTCTGGTTACATCCTGCAAAAATTACCAGGGATGATATAAAGAATTGATTGATGACTTTCATTTTTATATTTTTGCGCAAATGTATCAGTATTAAGACCAGCAGCCAACAAAACCGCCTGATATAGGGAATAAATGGCCGAAAACAGGGATGTTTTGAACAAAGGATTTTGGAGAATTTTACAAAATAATAACCCCAATATTGTAATTTACTTTATAAGAATGAAAAACTTAATAATCAGCCTTTCAGTTTTGACTGCTTTATTAGCATCCTGTTCACCTTCTGCAGACAAAAAAGCAGAAACCAATACTTCTCCGGAAACTCAAATAGAAGGGGCAGCATCTCAACCGGAACCCGTAAAGAATGATCCGGAAATAGTAGAAATACCTGGTGATTTTTCTACCTTGGTTCCTATTGACGTATTGAATAGTAAAAGCACTAATGTGCATGATAAATATGGTATAGAATTTTCCGGGAACTGTTACTCATGCGATTTGGCCAGTCTTTCTATCACAAAGAAGCAGATCAGATGGACCAACGTCTGTGATGAAAAAGACACTTTTGAAATTGATGATTTTTCTTATACTATCGAAGGAAATAAAACGATCTTTAAAACACCGGAAAGAACATATATTTTAACTCAAATAGATAAAGCACCTGTACGAACTCGTGATAGAAGGTAAAAAACTGGAGTTAAAAAACAAGAGAGTTTCGAAATATTTTACCACCAAAAAAGCTTTGCCGCTTTTCACAGAGCATGATTGCGGGGATTTTGAGGGCTAAGCAATAGAGTAGTAGTCCGGAACAGTTTCTTTTGAAAATATAAGCATAAAAAAACCTCAAATTACTTTGAGGTTTCTTTATATAAAATAATGACTTAATTATTTTGCTGGTTTTTTAGGACTCATCATCATAATCATTCTTTTTCCTTCAAGTTTAGGAAGCTGGTCTACTTTACCCACATGCTCCAGTTCCTGAGCAAGTTTTAAAAGCAAAATTTCTCCCTGGTCCTTAAAGATAATCGAACGTCCTTTAAAAAATACGTAGGTTTTTAATTTAGAACCTTCTTCAAGGAATTTTTCAGCATGCTTCTTTTTGAATTCGTAATCGTGATCATCAGTCTGAGGTCCGAAACGGATCTCTTTTACGACCACTTTTACCTGCTTGGCTTTAAGTTCCTTCTGTTTTTTCTTTTGCTCGTATAAGAATTTCTTATATTCCAATACTCTTGCAATAAATGGTTCTGCCTTGTCAGAAATTACTACTAAATCCAATTCCTGTTCCGCAGCAATTTGTCTTGCTTTGTCAATTGGATAAATTCCTGGCTCTACGTTATCGCCCACTAAACGAAGCTCTCTCACACGAATTTTATCGTTGATCAAGTGAGCGTCCTCTTGTACCGGACGTCTCTGTGGGCCCCTGTTGTTAAATCTTTGTGCTATTGTATTATAATTTTATTGGTTAATTACTTAATTTAATTGATTTAAATATTTAAAATTGAAAGATTCCAATTAATTATTTAAATTTTTGAATCCTTCAATCTTTTAATTTAAAATTTAGATTGTTGCTTCTTTTTTGAAGTAAGCAACGAAATCCTCCAGCTTCATCGCTCCAAGATCACCTTCTCCACGTCTTCTTACAGAAATCGTGCCTTCTTTCTCTTCATTTTCTCCTACAACAAGCATGAAAGGGATTTTCTTCAATTCAGCATCACGGATCTTTTTACCTGTCTTCTCGTTTCTTTCATCAATCTGACCGCTAATATCGTGATTTTCCAAAAATTGTGAAACTTTTTTTGAATAATCTACATATTTTTCACTGATTGGTAGAATAATAAACTGATCCGGGCTCAGCCATAACGGGAAATCACCTGCAGTGTTTTCCAGCAGAATAGCGATAAAACGCTCCATAGAACCAAAAGGTGCTCTGTGGATCATCACCGGTCTGTGTTTTTCATTATCATTTCCGATATAGTGAAGATCAAATCTTTCCGGTAAGTTATAATCTACCTGGATTGTTCCTAACTGCCATTTTCTTCCTAAAGCATCTTTCACCATGAAGTCAAGCTTAGGACCGTAGAATGCCGCTTCGCCGTATTCTACTACTGTTTTTAAACCTTTCTTTTGAGCTGCATTGATGATCGCACTTTCTGCTTTCTCCCAGTTTTCATCAGAACCGATATACTTTTGTTTGTTTTCAGGATCTCTTAATGAAACCTGAGTCACAAAATCTTCAAAACCTAAAGATTTGAACACATAAAGCGTTAAGTCAATTACTTTTTCAAATTCTTCAGAAAGCTGATCCGGAGTACAGAAAAGGTGAGCATCATCCTGAGTAAATCCACGAACTCTCGTTAAACCGTGAAGCTCTCCACTTTGCTCATATCTGTATACCGTACCGAATTCTGCATATCTTTTTGGCAAATCTCTGTAGCTCCATTGTGAAGTTTTGTAAATTTCACAGTGGTGAGGACAGTTCATCGGCTTCAACAGGAATTCTTCTCCTTCGTTCGGAGTTTTAATCGGCTGGAAGCTGTCTTCCCCATATTTGTCCCAGTGTCCTGAAGTTACATATAATTCTTTTGCTCCGATGTGTGGAGACATTACGAATTCATAACCTCCTTTTTTCTGAGCATCAGAAAGGAAGTTTTCCAGTTTTCTTCTTAAAGCAGTACCTTTTGGCAGCCAAAGTGGTAAACCTGCACCCACTTTTTCAGAGAATGCGAAGATTCCAAGTTCTTTACCTAATTTTCTGTGATCTCTTCTTTTGGCCTCTTCCAATCTTTCAAGATATTCTGTAAGATCTTTCTGTTTAGGGAAAGAAATACCATATACTCTTGTTAATTGTGGGTTCTTTTCATTCCCTCTCCAGTAAGCTCCTGCTGCATTTAATATTTTAACCGCTTTTACGATTCCTGTATTCGGGATATGACCACCACGACATAAATCTGTGAAGTTATCGTGCGTTACAAAAGTGATTTCTCCATCATTAAGATTAGAGATCAATTCTACTTTGTAAGGGTTATCTGCATACGTCTTCAAAGCTTCTTCTTTAGAAACCGGATATAAAGAGAAGGTAGAACCTTTCTTCGCATTTTCCAGGATCTTTTTCTCAATCTTCTCAAAATCTTTTTCAGATAGACTTTCATCCCCGAAATCTACATCATAGTAGAATCCACTTTCGATAGCAGGACCGATGGTCAACTTAGCATCAGGATAAAACTCAAGGATTGCCTGCGCCAGAAGGTGGGCAGAAGAGTGCCAGAAAGCCTTCTTTCCAAGATCATCATTCCAGGTCAAAAGCTGTACCGTAGAATCCGTGGTTATAGGTGTGGTCGTTTCTACTTGTTTGTCATTAACAATTGCGGAAATGGTGTTTCTAGCCAATCCCTCGCTTATAGATTTTGCCACATCAAGGGGAGTCACTGCTCCCTCGAATTCTTTGACACTATTGTCTGGAAGTGTAATTTTTATCATTGTTTACTAAGAAATTTTAAGATGCAAAAATACGGAATTTTTAGATAAAATACTATATTAGCATATATTTAGAATGAGAATTAATATTAAAAATGTAAAAGATGCAGATGGTTTTAGTCTCACTGAATTCCATATTTCGTTTTTCATAGAAAAATGCCTTTAATTTTTTATTAATGATAATGGCAATATTAAAATCCTTATTCTTTTTGTAAGTCATTAAAAATAAACAAATTACAAATTAACATGAATCCTATAAATGTCGATCTCCACTGCGATTTATTATATTATCTGCTAAGATCCGATGCAGCTGTCGATAACAAAGAAATTGGCTGTTCACTGCCTTATCTACAGGAAGGAAATGTAAAACTTCAGGTGATGGCTATATATGCAGGAACAGGAGCGAATAGCACAGTTCATGGTTGGGAACAAAGCAAATTATTCTCAAAATTGATTAAAAATGAGAGTTTTTTCCTTTTTAACAATGACAATCAGAATGATTTGGAGAATAAAAATCGGGTAGGAGTTATTGCGTCTATAGAGAATGCATCTGCTTTCTGCGATGAAGACCAAAGTCTGGAATCCGGCTTCAAAAACCTGGAAACCATTATTGAAAATACACAGAAAGTTTTGTATATCGGAATTACCCATCATCTGGAAAATCGTTTTGGAGGTGGAAATAATGCTACCGCCGGCTTAAAGGACGATGGAAAAGTTCTGATTGACTATATCGCTGACCGTAAAATTGCTATTGATTTAGCCCATACAAGTGATCAACTGGCCCATGATATTTTTACTTATATCGATCAGAGAAACTATTCAATTCCTATTCTGGCGAGCCATTCCAACTACAGGTCTGTTTATAAAAACAATAGAAACCTTCCTGATGAACTGGCAAAGGAAGTCATCAACAGAAAAGGCTTAATTGGTCTGAATTTTATCAAAGATTATGTGGATATTGATCATCCTGAAAGACTCTATGAACATATTCAGTATGGTTTAGATCTTGGAGGAGAAGACAACATTGCATATGGAGCAGATTATTTCTACTGGAAAGATCATCCGGACAAATCCCGTCATCCTTTTTTCTTCCCCGAGCATTCCAATGCCTCCGGATATCCTGCCATCAATAAAGAAATTGAAGAACGATTTTCATCAGAACTGGTTGAAAAAATCAGTCATAGAAATGCATTGAATTTTATAAAGAAGATGTATTAATAAAATCATCGTCCGATTACATCACAGCATAATGAACAGGTCGCTCCTCCGGAGCTTTATTTTTACGGGACTTCATCATTTTCTACTAACAGAAGATCCCGATGGGATCATAAGCAGCTCCGATAGGAGCTAACTGTTAATAGAAATTATTTGGTTTTAAAATCAGAGCTCCGGAGGAGCGACCTGTTAATACCTAAATCTATAAAAGATTATATTAAAAATGTTTTTTGATGTTTTATTTTACATGAAATAAAACATTGTAAATTATTGAAAAATACATTTTTATATATTATTATTTAATGTTTTCTTTTATACCTTACTTTCTGCTTGATAATCTCAATTACGTCCACATTCTGAACTTTTGATTTAATCCATCCATGAATATCGATATAGAATAATGATCGGCGGTAATATTCATTGCCGGCATACTCTTCCAGTTTTTTATCAAAATTTTCAAATGCTTTCTGTCGCTGATCCGGCACCTGATTATTAAGATTCTTGAAAAACTGAATACTCTCGAAATGGAACTCTTCCGGCTTTTTCATTTTCTTTGCAAACTTTAAAGTTGACGCTGTAAACTCATCATAATCTTCATCATTCCCTGATTCATATTTAGCCATTAAGATCAGAATCCGGGTATGGAACAACAGATCTTCCTGAACATTTCCTTTGGATTCTATGACTCTCATAGAATATTCAATCGATTTTTCAAACATTTTACTGCCAAAGAACATAGCTGCCATTTTAAGGTAGAGAATCATAAAATGGTGCTCATCGATCCTTTCTCTGAGTTTTTCCATTTTTAATTCTACCTCAGGAATAAGCTTGGTTCCTGTAAAAAATTCACCTTTTACAAAGTGAATATTCATCAGCGTATTGTAGTGGGTAAGGAAAATAAGGGACTGCAGGTTCTCATTCTGAACAAAATTCTCGGCATGTACCATTGTATTGAAGTTCTGGAAATGTTCCTCCAGAATATCAATATTTCCATATAAAAAGAGGATTTTCAGCAGATACGTATTCCCTTTGATATACCAAACCGGGTGGCTGTAGATCATTTCAGGCTTCTTATGAAAAAGATCTACCCACTGATAAGCATATTTCAAGGTATATTTATAGTCCTGTAAAAGCTGGTTTTTCCAGACATGGGCTTTATAATACCATAATTTCTCTGTAAAATTCAGTTTTTCAGGGTTGATACTTTTAATCTCTGCGTTAAAAATATCCATAACTTCCTGCCGGTCTGCATCGTTTTTTACATAACCATGGGTCAGCATTTCACTGTATAATTTCAAAGAAAGATTAGACAATTTTGTGGTATAACGGTTCTGTTTACTGATCTCCTGCGATTGTTTGATAAGCTCTTCGGCACGGCCTTCGATACTTCGTGTAATAAACTGTGATTCAATTACTTTTTCAAGGTCGATAATCTCCGAAGCAATACTTTTTTCATCCAGTTCCAGTGCCGTCTGTTTGGTTTTATCCAATATTTTTAAAGCCTGCTTGTAAAGTCCTTTCTGATACAGAATATTGGCGAAATCCAACTGTTCACGAAGCTGGATTCTGTAGTTCTGATGACTAGGGTTCATTCGAAGGCTTACAAGAATCTGTTTGTAAAGATGGGCTTTAAGATTAGAAAGCTGTTGTTTTGTAGATATTTTTTTCTCAATAATAATACTTTCGTCATATTCTTTCATCTTGTCCATCTCAGAAAATAACAATAGAAATTTGGCGTCTACGTTAATTCCGAGGCGGTTTACGTAGAGCTTAAACTGTCTTTTTTCAGAGGTCGTCAATGACTTTACCAATACAAACAAAAAATCTTTCTGCAATTCTGCCATTGTAAATTTTGAGGAATTAAATTATTGATTAATAAATAAATACAATTGTTTTCTAAGCTGTTGAGTATTGTAATTTTCAGAAAAAGTGAAAATGGAAAAATATCGCAAGCTGTAGTTTTGATCCAAAATTAAGTAAAAAACTTCACTTATGAATTCCGAAAAAATCGAAATTTTTGATACGACACTGAGAGATGGGGAGCAGGTTCCGGGATGCAAACTGAATACGGAACAAAAACTGGTTATTGCTGAAAGGCTTGATGAATTAGGGATTGATATTATCGAGGCAGGATTCCCGATTTCCAGCCCCGGCGATTTTGAATCGGTTTCAGAAATTTCAAAACTGGTGAAAAATGCGAAGGTATGCGGACTCACAAGAGCGAACAAAAAAGATATTGATGTAGCAGCAGAAGCGCTGAAATTGGCAAAGAAACCGAGAATCCACACAGGAATCGGAACTTCGGATTCTCATATTAAATACAAATTCAACTCAACAAGAGAAGATATTATTGAAAGAGCAGCAGAAGCAGTAAAATATGCGAAAACATATGTTGAAGATGTTGAATTTTATGCTGAAGATGCCGGAAGAACGGATAATGAGTATCTGGCAAGAGTATGTGAAGCAGTGATCAAAGCAGGAGCAACTGTTCTGAATATTCCTGACACCACAGGATATTGCCTGCCGGAAGAGTATGGTCAGAAAATAAAATATCTGAAAGAGAATGTAAAGGGAATTGAAAAAGCAGTGCTTTCATGTCATTGCCATAACGACCTGGGACTGGCTACTGCCAATTCTATTGCCGGAGCAATTAATGGAGCCCGCCAGATTGAATGTACGATCAACGGATTGGGAGAAAGAGCTGGAAATACAGCACTGGAAGAAGTCGTCATGATTTTAAAACAGCATAAAAATCTGAATCTGCATACCGATGTGAATTCCAGAATGCTGAATGAAATGAGTGCCATGGTTTCTGATCTGATGGGAATGTCTGTACAGCCCAACAAAGCTATTGTAGGAGCTAATGCTTTTGCTCACAGCTCAGGAATTCATCAGGACGGAGTGATTAAAAACAGGGAAACGTACGAAATCATAGATCCTGCAGAAGTAGGTGTGAATGCCTCTTCAATCATTCTTACTGCCAGAAGCGGACGCTCAGCATTGGCTTACCGTTTCAAACATATCGGTTATGAGGTGACCAAAAATGAACTTGATTATCTATATCAGGAGTTTTTGAAAATCGCTGATCTTAAAAAAGAAATAGACAACGATGATCTGAGTGTTATGATGGATTCTTTCGCCAGAAAAATAGGATAGGTTTGATTTAAAATCAAGATAAAGTAAAAAATGAACAACAGTAAAAAGACACTTTTTGATAAAGTATGGGACGCCCATGTGGTAGAAACCATTCCTGACGGACCTCAGATCATTTATATTGACAAACATCTTATTCATGAGGTAACCAGCCCTCAGGCCTTCGCAGAACTTGAATCCAGAAATCTGGAAATCTTCAGACCGGAACAGATTGTAGCTACCGCGGATCACAATGTACCTACACTACATCAGGATCAGCCTATTAAAGATGATCTTTCAAGAAATCAGGTAGAACAGCTTACAGAAAACTGTAAAAAAAATAATATTGAACTTTTCGGATTGGGACACCCATATCAGGGAATTGTTCATATCATCGCTCCGGAATTAGGGATTACCCAGCCGGGAATGAGTATTGTGTGTGGTGACAGCCATACCTCTACCCATGGGGCATTTGGATCAATTGCCTTTGGGATTGGTACCAGCCAGGTAGCTCAGGTATTTGCCAGCCAATGTTTATTGCTGAACAAGCCAAAATCAATGAGAATTACCGTCAATGGCAAATTAAACGAAAATGTTCAGCCTAAAGATGTTATTCTTTATATCATTTCAAAAATAGGAACAGACGGAGGAACAGGATATTTTTGTGAATATGCAGGTAGTGTATTCGAGGAAATGTCAATGGAAGGAAGAATGACGGTCTGCAATATGAGTATTGAAATGGGCGCGAGAGGCGGAATGATTGCTCCGGATGAAACCACTTTTGAATACGTACAGGGAAGAAAATTTGCTCCGGAAGGAGAAGACTGGGATGAAAAAGTAGCCTATTGGAGAACTCTGAAAACAGATGAAGGCGCTGTTTTTGATCAGGAACTCAGTTTTGATGCTGCAGATATTTATCCTATGATTACCTACGGTACTAATCCGGGAATGGGGATTTCAATCCGTGAAGTTATTCCGGCACCGCAAAATGAATCTGAAGAGAAAGCTTTACAATATATGGGACTGGAAGCCGGACAGGCAGTTAACAGTATCAAGGTTAATTATGTCTTCATAGGAAGCTGTACCAATGCTAGAATAGAAGATTTCCGTTCTGCAGCCCAGTATATTAAAGGGAAAAGCAAATCTGAGGCTGTAAAAGCACTGATTGTTCCCGGATCTCAACAGGTGGTTAAACAGATTTATGAGGAAGGTTTGGATAAAATATTCAGTGATGCAGGATTTCAGATTCGTCAGCCGGGGTGTTCGGCATGTCTGGCAATGAATGACGATAAAATCCCGGAAGGAGAATATTGTGTTTCCACTTCCAACAGAAACTTTGAAGGCAGACAGGGACAAGGCTCAAGGACAATTCTTGCCAGCCCGCTTACTGCAGCAAAAGCAGCCATAGAGGGTAAAATTTCAGCTTTTGAAAGTTTAAACTAAAAAGAATTTAACCACAAAGACACAAAAGATGATAACACTTAAGTAAGAAGATGGTTTCATTTGCTTGTAGAAAAAGAACACTTAAGCTTTTTGAAAATCTTTGATTTTCATTCTTATGTAAACTTCAGTTAAGTAAATTGAAAAGTAAAAAAGAAAACTTTTGTGCCTTTTGTGGTTCCAAGTCTAAACAATATAGAATAAATGCAAAAATTAGTTGTTTTAAAATCCCGCGCAGTTCCATTGCCGGCAGAAAATATAGATACAGACCAGATTATTCCGGCTAGATTCCTTAAAAGTATAGACAGAAAAGGCTTTGGAGAGAATCTGTTCAGAGACTGGAGATTCAATATTCATACAGGAGAACCTAATCCGGACTTTGTTTTAAACAATCCCAAATTCGGTGGTGAGATTCTTGTTGCAGGAAATAATTTCGGCTGTGGAAGCAGTCGTGAGCATGCAGCCTGGTCCTTAACGGATTATGGATTCAAGGTCATTGTTTCAAGTTATTTCGCGGATATCTTTAAAGGAAATGCTTTGAATAACGGGCTTCTTCCTGTAAAAGTTTCCGAAGAATTTTTAAAAGAAATCTTAGAAGGTATCAATGAAAATCCTGATAATGAAATTGCCATTGACGTGGAATTACAGTCCATCAGCTTTAAAGACACCACAGAAACCTTTGAAATTGATTCTTACAAGAAAATATGCCTGCTAAACGGTTATGATGATATTGATTTTTTAATCAGCAGAAAGCAGACGATCACAGAATTTGAATTAAAAACACAAAAAGCAAATGAGCGACAATTATTTTAAAATTGCGGTTCTTCCCGGAGATGGGATTGGCCCGGAAATCATCGGTGAAAGCATTAAAATATTAGATGCTATTGCTGAAGCTTTTCAATGTAAATTCCATTTTGAATATGGATTAATCGGTGCGGAGGCTATTTTTAAAACAGGAAATCCTTTGCCCGAAGAAACGCTGAAAATCTGCAAAGAGTCTGATGCTGTGCTTTTCGGGGCTATTGGAGATCCGGTTTTTGATAATAATCCGGAAGCGAAAGTGAGACCGGAACAGGGATTATTGAAACTTCGTAAAGAGTTGGGACTATTTGCCAATATCCGTCCTTTAAAAACCTATGCCTCTCTTATTGATAAAAGCCCATTGAAAAGAGAAATTATTGAAGGCGCTGACATTCAGATTTTCAGAGAACTGGTAAGCGGAATTTATTTCGGTGAAAAATTTACAGATCCGGAAGGTGCTTACGCTTATGATGTCTGCAAATACAGCCGTGAAGATATTATTCCGATTGCGCATATGGCGTTTCAGGAAGCACAGAAAAGAAAGAAAAAGCTTACGCTTATTGATAAAGCCAACGTTTTGGATACGTCAAGATTGTGGAGAAAGACGTGCCAGGAAATTGCACCGGAATATCCGGATGTAGAGCTTGATTATATGTTTGTAGACAACGCAGCCATGCAGCTGATCCTTAATCCTAAGCATTTTGATGTGATTGTAACGGAAAATATGTTTGGTGATATTATCTCCGATGAAGCAAGTGTGATCGGAGGTTCTATCGGATTATTACCATCTGCTTCAGTAGGAGAGAAGAATGCTTTGTTTGAGCCTATTCACGGATCTTATCCGCAGGCGAAAGGAAAAGGAATTGCCAATCCTGTTGCTTCTATTTTAAGTGTGGCGATGATGCTGGATCATCTTGGTTTAAAGACGGCAGCCGAAAAATTAAGACAGTCGGTAGAACATGCTATTGAGAATAAGTATGTCACAATTGATCTTAATAGCAAACAGTATTACTCCACAAGTGAAGTGGGAAGTTTTATTGCAGACCATATCAGATATTCCGAAAAGTCTTATTATAATTTTGAAAATATTAAGATCGGAAAATCGACCATTGTATAGAAACAAAAGTTCAGTTAGATAGTTAGAAAGAAAAGTTCCGCCTCCTATGAGACGGAACTTTTCGTTTTTCATTATTAAATAAAGCCTTAAAAGCTCTTTTATTTTTTTGTGTTATCCGTTTTTCCTGATTTGTTTTTAGAAGACTTCTGAACATCTTCTTTATCAATATCAGGCGGATTGGTCTTTTTTGATGCGGCAGGAATATTCTGGAAATCCTGATTTTGCTTTTGGGTTTCTGCGGTATTGGCAGATTCTTTCCTGGTGGTTTTTCCTTTTGTATCCATGAGTTTGAATTTTAAATGTAAACAATATGGATAGTATCATTCAAAGGGTTTGCCAAACAGAAATATTTTAACTTAAAGCCCCAGAATACCAATTTTTCCGGTCTTGTCTTCTATTTCATAATTCAAAGCCTTGGCCAGCACAAAAATATTATTCAGGTTTTCCATGAGCTGTTTGCGGCCTTCACTTCTCAGTTGATTCTGATCAATTGATTTCTCTGCGGTTTCCTTAGCTTTTTGAGTAACATTTTTAATGTCCTTCTCCGAAATCCTGTTAAAGAAAGAATCATCCAAAGACTGAATTTCAACGCTAGGTGTAATTCTGATTTCAGCATCAGGAAGTTCGGTAATCACCAGCTTTTTGTTGATGGAATCTACTTCAATCTTCATTTTGTTGAGATCATAAGAAACCTGTGCATTAGTCTTTGTGTAGGTAATAATACTGTTGCTGGAAACTTCTTTTCCAAAAACCTCATAACCCATTTTGGTCTTCTGCATGCTGGATGTATTCTGTTCCATCACGACCATCTTATTCATCTTGGAAATTTGATTGGTCAGGATATAATAATCTGACTTTTCAGTTTTATTTCCAAGATTCAGGCAGGATTTCAGGCCAAAAAAGAGCAGTACCATTGCGCCGGCACCCGCAGCAAAAGATAATATTGTTCTATAATTTCTCAAAATCTATTTAAAAATTTCTTTAATAACAGATGAATCGTTCTTTTTCAGAATTTGAACCAAATCCCTTTCAATATATCCTGTCGTAGGCATTTCGATAATTCTGCCCACTTCTTTTCCATATCTTTTCAGGATAATGGTAGGAACTTTCTGAAGATTGTAAAGACTTTCATCCCCGGTAGGAGATTCTTTCTTACGGTTAACAGCAATAATATTCAATTTATTTTCCGGATAACTTACGGCTTCCAATATTTTCATCAGTCTTGGAAAATCTCTGTGGCTGTCTTCACACCAGGTTCCCATGAAAACGATAATATCATAGGTTCCGATTTTCTCTTTTTTTAATTCACTGACTGCCTTTTGATCAAGAACATACTCATCATGTTCTTTCACATACCAATCTGCATAAGGAGCTTTTAAAAACTGCTCTTTCAACTGGTTTCCCAAAAGCATTTTGCCGTCATTCTGGGTTTCAACTTCACGGTTTACCACTACTTTTTGTGCAGTAAGCTGCTGTGAAGCCAGAAACAAGGTTGAAAAGGCAACAATATTGGTAATAAATTTTTTCATATTTTATTTTTCGATAATTGATTTTAAATCAGCAGGAGAGTAGTATTTGTTTTTTAATACTTTATGATCTGCCTTTCTGTAAACATTAAATTTTTCTCCGGACTTTTCATAAAAAGATTCTACTTCCTTCGCTTTGTAAAATTCTACAGTTTCCTCTGCCTGTTCTTCATTATCACATGCTTTCGACATATTGGAGCGTTGAACTTCGTTGAATAGCTCTACAAATTTGTTGCCAAGTCCGAATTCCAGTACCGCACCACTCAAAACATACTGAAGATCACACAATGCATCTGCAATTTCTACAATATTATTGTCAGCAATAGCTTGTTTCAGTTCGTTTAATTCTTCCTGTAAAAGCTCTACTCTCAGGTTGCATCTTTCCGGAGAAGGAATTTGTGGGGTATCTAAAATAGGGGCTTTGAAAGTAGTATGGAATTCTGCTACTTGGTTCAGACTATCAATTTTATCCATGAATTTTTTTATTTCCCACAAAGATAGAAAAGGATTTGCAAAATGTGAAATGTACAGCAGGAAATGTAAAAATAAAGTGTCTGGGAAAATGTTTTTGAATATACAATCCTATCTTTAAACCAAAAACTGCAAAAATCTGTATTATCAATGGGGAAATTTTATCCATGAAAATTAAAAAACCACAACTGTAAAAATTGTGGTTTTATTTTGAAGTGATTCAATTCTACTCAATTATTTAAATTCTTCATAATTCCAGACTCCGGAGATGGTAAGTATCATTAATCCCGGCTGCTTTTCTCCATAGCTGAATAGACAGATAAACCTGGAATGACAGGAAGAACAGTCGATTCCAAAATATAAAGTTGGCAGATCGTTAACTGTCAATTCTCCGAAATGAAACATTCTTTGAGAGGTTCCGTTGACCATTCCGTGGTTTAGCAATTCATTTTTAGATACTACTTTATCTTCATGATACAACTGCAGAACAGGAAACCCTGATTCATAAGGTGCTATTGCAATTCTATTTTTGTTTCCGCAATGAGAGCAGGTAAAAGTGGTGATTGCTGATGGGAGAACTTCATCATTGATAAAGACATTTTTTTCAACAGAAGCTTTTCCAATAATGTTTATTTTTTCTGATAATGAATACATCTGAGCTAATTTATGGCTGAATAACTGTGCCTGCTAAGTTAGGATATTTTCCGCTTGGGCTTCTCTTAATGGTAATTTTAATATAACCTTCTTCTGCCAGCTTATTCCATGTTTTCTGGTAACCTGTATTGATATCGATAGGAATTTTCCACATCATTTGTTTACCTTTTCCTGCCTGGCTGAACCACGGAATAATGTCTGCTGTCTGGGTTTTAAACTGCATGGAGTTGTTCAGTACATCAATTTCATAATAAAAATCGTATTTATCTTCAGGCTGATTTAGAGCTCTTTGTGTAAAAGTATAAACATATCCGTTGATGATAGGGCTTGTAAAGCTTCCCCCTAATGTAGGAACCCCGGTTCCGTTATAACTGCCGACTGCGCCGCTGTATCTGTCGAACTTCTGCCCAACCTGTAAAGGAACATCATCGACAATATTATAACCTCCGTTGGCAGGCGGCCATCCTCCATTTAAATTATTAGCCTTAAAAAGTGATTCCAGCTCACTCCATTTTCCCCTTTTGTATAGGTCATAAGCTTGATTTTTTATGGCTTGACTTACCGAATTACCGGGATCATAGGTTACTGCCAGTTCATCTGCATTTTTGTAGAATACGGTGGTCACATCCGGATTGATGTCTATTACTTCATCATCGTCAGAGCTGCAGGCAATCGAGAACGAAGTAATGGCTAAAAAAAAGAGGTACTTAAATAAATGTTTCATATAAAAAATTTTAAATTATTTTAAAATTACAGAGGTATTTGAAGGGTACCTTTTTGAAACATCGCTTTCCTGATAAAGATTTTAAGTAAATACTGATGTTTTCCGGTCTATAGGAGAAATTTTAAGGACCGGAATCTGGATTAATGTGATTTTTGACCGTAAATTACCAATTCATGCCAAAATAAACTCAAAAGAAGCAATAGCATCAGATGTCAAAAACGATCTGGAGCTCCCTTAAATACAATCTGGGTAAACGGTACAATGAAATATTGTTATGCGATAAATTTAAATTAAAAAACTTAAATGCTGGTAGTTTTATCTAAAATAAATTATTATTCTGAAATTAATTTTAATGATAAATAGATTTAAGATCATATTTTGTATTTCACTAAATAAAAAAGCTGCCCGAATGAGCAGCTTATTGTTTGAACTTTATTTTTCTACTTTTTAATAAATTGTTTTGTAAATCCTGCGATTTGGATGATGTAAGTTCCATTGGTTAGTTTATTGACATTAACCGTTCCGCTTTCCAGGTTTCCTCCACTTACAAGCCTGCCGGACATGTCGTAGATTTTATATTCCTCATTACTGGTATTGGTAAGGGTAAGAATATTTTTTACAGGATTGGGATACAGTTTGATTTCTGTAGAGGATGGAGCAGCATCTTCATTAGAATTTTTTACAGAAATATTGGCATTATTGATATCAAAGAAAATATGATGGCTTCCTTTGATCATTATTCTTCCGGAGTTGGTTAAAGTATCAGGAATTGTAATACTCTCCGAACCGTCATTAGGAGTTCCGGTCATAAGTATCGTCCATGTGCTGCCGTTATCTGTTGACCAGAGGATATCTACATTGGCGGTATTCACACCATTTGCTGTAGTGCCTGCTACATCCCATGTAACCGTTTGTGAGCTTCCTTTTACATAAGAAACAGCTGTGTTTTGTGAGGTTATCATAAATGGTCCGGCTGCCGGATCAACAGTGAGTTTTGTATCATTGGAATTATTGGCTCCGCCTCCGGCTTTATTATCACGGACGGTAAGTCTGAAATTTAAAGCTCTGGCTACAGAAGGAAGTGCCTCAACATCTATTTCTGTTCCGGCGGTTTTGAGAGAACCAGCCAGAATGGAAGACATTGTCGGAAAATATCTAACCGGAGAAGCTGAAGGCGTCCATGATCTGAATATAGGTCCCGGGTTTTTTGATTCCTGCGCTGCAGAATTAGCTCCTGTTTCAGAAGAAGTTCCTTTATCCATCTCTTCCCAGATATAGGTAAGCTGGTCTCCATCAGCATCAGTTCCTGATCCGGTAAGCATAAAAGGAGTGCTTTTAGGAATAATATAATCAGGACCTGCATTGGCTGTAGGAATTGAGTTACCGGTACTGGTATTCACAGAACAGGTTTTTGCTTTGATATTATTGGTGATCTGTTCAATGCTTATGGCATGAAAAAACGGATCAGAGTTATTCTGAACATCATAACTGGTGACACCGGCATAGCCCATAATGGTAGATCCTGAACCTGGTTCTACAGATTTTAAATCCGGTTCAACACGATAAGAAGATGTATGATTTCCGCCGAACTGATGTCCCATTTCATGAGCTACAAAATCTATATCAAAAGTGTCTCCCGAAGGATTACCGTTTGCCGGAGAAGTATATCCGCTTCCCTTATAGCTGCTTGGGTAGGTTATACCCTGACTTTGGTAAGTAGACATGTCGTTATCACAAATACATCCTATACATCCTGCATTGCCGCCGCCACCGTCTCTGCCAAAAAGGTGTCCTATGTCAAAATTATTATTTCCGATAGTAGAACTCAGATTGTTCATCAGCTCCAGATTCCAGTTCTTCATTTGTGAAGAGGAAGAATAAGGGTCTGTAGCAGCATTGGTATAAATTAGATCATCATTATTGGCAATCAGGACCATTCTTGCAGCGAAATCGTTTTCAAAAATACCATTCACGCGGGTCATGGTATTATTCATGGCTGCTAAAGCCTGAGCTTTTGTTCCTCCGAAATAAGAAGTATATTCTCCTGTGCAGGAAAGTGCAAGTCTGAACGTTCTTAATGTAGCATCATCCGCATTTTTATGGGTTACGGCATTTAAATTACCTTTTTGAGCAGCATCAGAAACTGTACATTCGAGTTTATTGAAATGGTCTTTTCTGTCAGATTTTTTATAAATAATATAAGTGGAAAGATCTTTGGTATAGGGCTGAATAAAAACAGCAGATTGATCTCTGTAGATTTCCATAGAAGATAATCCTAAAGGAGAAATGCTGAAATAAACTTTTGAAGCAGGATCTTCGACACCTTTACCGATATAAGATTTGATATCCGGATATTTAGAAGCAAGTTCCGGTTCAAAATTAGAATTTTCCGTTACTTTGAAATGCTCCATTTTTCCTGTTGAATTGGGAAAAGAGATAATGACTTCAGATTTCTCTGTTACTCTTTTCGGAGCCTTTGCCAATACATTTTTTAATCCGCTTATATTCAGATGAAAAAGCTGCGGATCTTCAAAAACGGGAGAGGAGACTTTGATGGAGCTGGAAGTCCATAAACGATCGGTCTGTGCAAAAGAAATACCCGATAATGCGAGCATTCCCGTCATCAATAATTGTTTTTTCACTTACATGTATTTTCGGCAAAAATAGTAAAAAAACTTACTGAAAATGTATTCTTTATATGAATTTTTTATCGCATATACCGATACGAAGAGGTGATAAAGTGAGAGATTGTTTAAAATTTTAAAAAAAGAAAAACCGTTCTGTGCAGAACGGTTTTTCACATCGCTTAATTTTAAAAAGTCTATTCGTTACTAATTTTTAATAAATCTCTTAGAAGATTCTCCAATTTGAATCATATAAGCTCCTTTGATAAGGTTGCTTACATTCACAGAACCTCTTTGAAGTTTTCCTGAGTCAATTAGTTTTCCACCCATATCGAAGATCTTATAATCTTCTGAAGCTGTATTGGAAATATATAGGATATCTCTCACAGGGTTTGGATAAAGCTTCACATCTGTGATCAGATCATTTGTATTATGAAGATCTCCTTTTCCTGAAGAAACAATATTAAGGGTGTAATCTTCCACCTGTCCGTAAGTGAATGCTTCACATGAAGAAGTAGGAATTGAGCTGTACTTCATCATTACTCTCATTCTTGTGGATCCAACAGTAGCAGTAGCAGGGATTGTAATAGATCCGGTTACAGGGCTGGTTGTAGAACCTGCTTTTGTCCATGCCAGTTCTCCGCTGTCTGTAAAGTCTCCGTCTCCGTTATAATCAATATAAACTGCGTACGCTTCGCTATATTTTGTAGAAGTCCACACCGGAGTGATGGAAATTGTGTACGCATTTCCTCTTGTAACATTGGTAGAAACTGAAGTGAAGTTTTCGTAACCAGCAGTTCCTGTAGAGGTATTGTTGATAGATCCGAATGTCACATTTCCAATTCTTTCATCTGCTGTATTTGAGGCCGAAGAAGAACAATAAGTAACTGTTCCTCCGGAAAGAGTTGTAACACTTACAGTGTTGCTGGAAACAGAAGCATTTCCTGCCGCATCTTTTGCTTTCACAGAGAAAGAATAGGTAGTTGCCGGTGTAAGTCCTGTTACAGTATATGTAGTAGACGCTGTAGAACCAATTAATGAAGCTCCCTGGTAAACATCGTATCCGGTAACACCAACATTATCTGTAGCTCCAGACCATGAAAGGTTAGTGGTTGTAGCTGTAGTTCCTGAAGCAGCAAGGGTAGGAGCTGTAGGAGCAACCGTGTCAGGAGTTCCGGAACCTGCATTTACAGAGATATTAGCATTGTTAACATCAAAGAAAATGTGGTTTGATCCTTTTACCATAATTCTTCCTGTTGTTGTATTGGCATTAGGAATAGTTACTGCCTGTGAGCCATCATTCGGAGTTCCTGCCAATAGAGTAGTCCAAGTATTTCCGCTGTCTGTAGACCAAAGGATATCTACATTGGCAGCATTTACTCCGTTAGCTGTAGTTCCTGCTACATTCCATGTTACTGTTTGAGAACTTCCTCCGGCGTAAGTTGTTGCAGAGTTTTGTGAAGTGATATTGAATGGTCCGGCAGTTCCGTTAACAGTGATAACAGCATCATCGGAATTATTTCCTGAGCCTCCTGCTTTGTTATCACGAACAGTAAATCTGAAGTTTAATGTTCTGGCAACTGAAGAAAGTGCTTCTACAGTGATTTCAGAACCTGCGGTAGTGGTAGCACCTGCTAAAACAGAAGCCATTCTTGGGAAATATCTTACCGGTGCAGTAGTAGGAGTCCATGATCTGAAGTTAGGTCCTGAAGCTTTTGTAGCACTTGCAGCGGAACTTGCTCCTGTCTGGGAAGAAGAAGCGTTGTCCATTTGTTCCCAGATATAGGTTAAAGAATCTCCGTCAGCATCTGTCCCTGTTCCTGTCAGTACAAATGGAGTTCCTTTTGGAATCGTATAATCTGATCCTGCATTAGCTGTAGGAATTGCATTTCCTGTATTGGTATTGACAGAGCAGGTTTTAGCCTTAATATTATTAGTGATCTGCTGGATGCTTATTGCATGGAAAAATGCATCAGAATGTGGTTGAATATCCTGGCTGGTAATTCCTGCATAACCCATGATTGTTGATCCTGATCCAGGTTCCATATTGGCACCTGTTCCTTCATTACTCATAGAGAAGGTGTGGTTTCCACCGAACTGGTGTCCCATTTCATGAGCCACATAGTCGATATCAAAATTGTCTCCCGAAGGAATAGCATCTGCCGGAGAGGTATATCCGCTTCCTTTTGATCCGTTTGTACAGATACAGCCGATACAGCCTGCATTTCCTCCGCCTCCTGAAGCTCCGAACAAGTGACCGATGTCATAATTAGCCTCTCCAATTACAGACGTTAAAGTACTTTGTAGCTGGGAATTCCAGTTGCTCATTCCTGAAGCTGCGGAATATGGGTCTGTAGAAGCATTGGTATAGATGACAGCATCATTATTGGCAATCAGAACCATTCTGGCTGCGAAATCTTTTTCAAAAACACCGTTTACACGGGTCATTGTAGTATTCATTGCCGCTAAAGCCTGAGCTTTTGTTCCCCCAAAATAAGTGGTGTATTCACCTGTGCATGACAGTGCCAGTCTGAATGTTCTCAGTTTGGCATCATCGGCGTTAGGTCTTGCAGCAAGAGAAGAATTGGAAACTCCTTTCTGTGCGGCATCTACCACTGTACATTCAAACTTGTTAAGATCATCTTTTTTGTCAGATTTTCTGTATACTACATACGAAGAAAGATCTTTGGTGTAAGGCTCGATGAAAACAGCCGATTTATCACCATAAATTTCCATGGAAGACAGTCCTAGTGGGGAAACACTGAAATAGACTGTGGAATTAGGATCATCCAGACCTTGTCCTACATAGGATTTGATGTCCGGGTATTTTGCTGCCAGCTCAGGGGCAAAATTGGAATTCTCCCTCACTTTAAAATTTTCCATTCTGCCTTCAGAATTTGGAAAAGAGATAATGAGTTCTGATTTTTCGCCTGCAGCCAGTCTTTTGGGAGCTTTTGCCAGAATGTTTTTCAATCCGTTGATATCCAGGTTGTACACCTTTGGATTGCTGATACCGGTTTTGTTTTCAAAAATCTCTGAGGAAGTTTTTTTTGAACCTTCAGACCAAAGACGGTCAGTCTGTGCGAAAGAAATACCTGAAATAAGAAGCATTCCAATCAGCGTTAATTGTTTTTTCATATTAAATATTAAATTTGATTGTGGAATGTCAAATCTAATAAAAAATATATTACGGAAAACAAAATTTTTTAAGGAATATTTGGACTTTGTGTATAATATATTATGCAATACATTGTATATAATTGAAAAAGCTTATTAATAAAAGAAAAGTAAAAGTTGTAAAATGAATTTTAATTTTAAAAAAATAATATATCGGCTTTTTGTTTGTTAATTTATTAAATTGAGACAATATATTTTATTAATAATTCAATGGTTAGTAAATAAATATTAATAAATCACATTTAGTAAATATGACTGTGCCGCTCTGTATTCTCCCTACAAAAAAAAGCTGTCTCAAAATGAAACAGCTTCTATTATATTAATGCAATGTTTAACTACATTTTATCATCAGCAGTAGGTCCGTAAAGTCCAGGGACTTTGTTTCCGGTTGCTCTTAAATAAACAACCAGCTCGCCTCTGTGATGGTACAAATGATTATAAAGAAAAGCTCTTATCACCTGAACCTTTGGCATAGGAGGGAAAAGCACATTTCCGTCCATTTCCATTTTCCACTCGTTGAAATAGGTATTTTCATCAGAGTTTTCAAGAGCTTTCTGTGCGTTGGCAACATTTTCCTCAAATTTTGCAAGGATATTTTCTGTTTTGGAAATGTCTCCTTTGTCATACCTGTACGTTCCCATATCAAAAACGTCCTGATTGAAAGTGGATTCATACCAGTTGTATACTTCAGCAATGTGAGACGCAAGCTGTCCGGTTGTCCAGTTTTTTTCGGACGGTTTCCAATCCAGTGCGCTGTCGGGGATTGCCTGTAAAATTTTTCTGGTGTTTTCTGCTTCATGCAGAAATTCACCTAAAAGTGCCTGTTTAATCATTTGTATTGGTGTTATTTTTAAAATTATTTTGTAATATCTCTTCCAATGACAAGTCTCTGGATTTCAGACGTTCCTTCTCCAATAGTACAAAGTTTGGAATCTCTATAGAACTTTTCAGCAGGGAAATCTTTTGTATAACCATATCCTCCGAAGATCTGAACTGCATTATTTGAGATTCTTACACAAGCTTCAGAAGCATATAGTTTAGCCATAGCTCCTTCTTTTGTCATTTTTTGTTTTGCATTCTTAAGAGTAGATGCTCTCTGGATAAGAAGTTCAGCAGCATCAATTTCTGTTGCCATATCTGCCAGCATAAAGTTGATTGCCTGGAAATCTGCAATAGGTTTTCCGAACTGATGTCTTTCTTTTGCATATTTCAAAGCAGCTTTATAAGCTCCTCTTGCAGTACCCAGGCTTAATGCAGCAATAGAAATTCTACCGCCATCCAACACTTTCATAGCCTGCTTGAAACCTTCTCCAACTTCGCCTAAACGGTGAGAATCCGGTACACGTACGTTATCAAAAATTAATTCTGCTGTTTCAGAAGCACGCATCCCTAATTTATTTTCTTTTTTTCCGGAAGTAAAACCAGGCATTCCTTTTTCCAAAACAAAGGCTGTAGAATTATTTTTGGCTCCTTTTTCGCCTGTTCTCGTCATTACTACGGCAATATCACCTGAAATAGCGTGGGTGATAAAGTTTTTAGCTCCGTTGATGATCCACTCATCACCATCTTTTACAGCAGTCGTAGACATCCCTCCTGAATCTGAACCTGTGTTGTGCTCAGTCAGTCCCCAAGCTCCGATTACTTTTCCGGAAGCCAGCTGAGGAAGCCATTTGTGTCTTTGTTCTTCATTTCCAAATTCATAAATATGGTTGGTGCAAAGTGAGTTGTGTGCTGCTACAGAAAGACCAATAGAAGGGTCAACCTGAGAAATTTCGTCCAGAATAGTAACATACTCATGATAACCTAATCCGGAACCTCCATATTGTTCAGGAACTACAATTCCCATAAACCCCATCTCACCCAATTGGTGGAATAAGTCTTTTGGAAATGTTTGGCTTTCATCCCATTCCATAATATTCGGTCTGATGTTTTTTTCTGCAAATTCTCTAGCCGTCTCCGCTATCATTTTGATGTTGTCAATAGTCTCAGTATTCATATAATAATAGTTAGTTCCCAAAGATAACCAAATTGATGGAATGCTAAAGAAAAATTATTTTCCCGGTATTATTAACGGTCAATGCGTCTAGTTTTCAATTTTTTATATTTTGAGAATTAATACTTTCTTAATAAAATATTCAGGCTTATTCGTTTTTTATTTCACTATTTTAGTTTCCCAATTTTTAAGGCATGAAAAAAATTCTACTTCCGATCCTTTTAATTTCTTCTTATAGTGCTGCGCAGGCACCTGCCGGGTATTATGATGGAACAGCCGGACTGACGGGATATGCCCTGAAATCAAAGATCCACGATATTATTTCGGAAAAAATGATCAACTGGCATTATAACGATCTTAAAGTATTATATGCCCAGACTGACCTGGATAAATATTATGATCATGATGCTTCCAATACTCAATACCTGCTGGATATCTATTCTGAAATTCCGTCTGGGCCGGATTCTTATGAATATACTACAGATCAATTGGTAGCAGGTGTTGGTGCGGAAGGTTTGGGGTACAACCGGGAACATATGATGCCGCAAAGTACATTCAGTACAAGCTCATCTATCAGTGATTATCCTATGTATTCGGATCTGAATTTTATAATTCCTGTTGATGGATGGATCAACCAGCGAAGAAGCAATTATCCGTATGGAACAGGAAATAGTACCAACCACTATATTTTTTCCAACACGTCAAGGATATCCAATGCAGCGATTCCGAATTATCCCTATACCGGAAGGGTTTATGAGCCTGTTAATGAATTTAAAGGGGATATTGCAAGATCATTGTTGTACTTTGCAGTACGCTATGAAGGAAAGTTAGGTTCGTTCAATACAGCTTATACGACATCTGCCAATCTTACTCCTGCTACAGACCAATGTCCGTTGGACGGAACGGAAGAAAGAGCAGTTGATCTGGCCTATATTGCCATGCTGAAACAGTGGAATACGGCAGATCCTGTTTCACAAAGAGAAATTGACCGAAATAATGCCGTTTATGCCATACAAAAAAACAGAAATCCATTTATTGATCATCCTGAGTGGATTGATATGATCTGGTCCGAAACACCTGATACCATTGCTCCTGCGGCTCCCGGATCACTGGTTTCAACCCAGCAGAATGCTTATTTTGTGAATCTGAGCTGGACGGCTTCTCCTGATACGGATATTTTAGGATACAGGATTTATATGAATGGATCCGCAACGCCTGTTGCCACTACAAAAGGGACTTCCATCAGCATCGATCATCTGAGCCCGTCAACAACCTATACTTTTACGGTGAAAGCTTTTGATAAAGCATACCTGGAATCTCCATTCAGTAATACGGTAACAGCCTCAACAATTGCTTCGGATTCCTATGCCTCGGATCTTATCATTACCAAATATATATCCGGAACAAATACGGAATCTGTGAAAAATAATGCACTGGAAATCGTCAATAAAACAGGACATGAGGTTAATTTAAATAATTACAGAATTAATATTCAGTTTAAAAATAATATATCAGGAGATTTCTATAATGGTGACACTTACGAATTGGAAGGCAAGGTAGGAAACAATGAAACTTTTGTTATCCTGAATCCGAAAGGCACCTTATCATGTTATACTCCCGGCGAGGCAAGATTTGCTACGGCTTCTGATCCTCTGATGTTTGCGGGAGGAAATTATGTGGAACTTGCATATAATAAAACAGTTACAGTGGATGCTATCGGGGTAAAATACACGACCAATAATAACGGGAACGTATCTTTATACAGAAAGAACACCATTAATCAGCCCAATAATACTTTTACTATCAGTGAATGGGATTCTTATCCGTCCAATTACTGTCAGAACCTGGGTGGCACATTGTCTACAGCGGAATTGATTACTGTTAATAATGAATTTACCATCTATCCAAACCCGGTTGATGATCATCTTTATGTGAAGGAAGAAATGGAAAGGGTAAAAACAGCTCAGATTATAGATCTTTCCGGGAAAGTGATTTATACGGAGAAAGATCCGTTTAGAAATAAGAAAAGTATTCCGATGATGGGAATTCCTACAGGAATATATTTCTTAAAGCTTGATGAGAAAGCGCATCAGTTTATTAAAAAGTAAATAACATCAGATTTAAATACTATCAGCTAAACCTAACAGGTTTTAAAAACCTGTTAGGTTTATTTTTATATGGTGTAGAAATAATTCAGGAGATTGCTTCGTTTTACTCGCAAGACTGTCCTAGCCCTGATAGCAGCGGTTACCCCGCAGTAGAAGTGGGAGAGTTGTAGGGTTAAGGAGTTGGAATACGAAGGCGCGAGGAGTATGAGCGGATAGCAGGAACAGCTTCTTATTATAAAAAAAGTATAAAAAAAGTAGAGTTAAAGTCGACACCATAATAAAAGATTGAACATTTTTTTGCTGTTTTGCTATTCAGTAGTTTTATATAACACCTTAAAAACCTTATGTTTACTATATCATTGATATAAGTTGATTCACTAATAATCAATATCTATAAGTGTTTCTGCTTATATTTTTTATATATAAGTAATTATGCTTATATTTGCAGTATGATAGCGGTCATTACCGGTGATATTATAAATTCACAGCATGCGGACACTGAAGTTTGGATTACCAGGCTTAAACATCTTCTCGAAAAATGGGGAAGCGCTCCTCACACATGGGAAATCTACAGAGGAGATGAGTTCCAGTTCAAATGCAGAATTGATGACGTTTTCTGGCGTTTTCTAGCCATAAAATCTCTTATTAAAAGTGTTGAAAATTTAGATGTAAGGATGGCCATAGGTATTGGTGAGGAAAGTTTTTCTTCTGAGAAAATCACTGAATCCAACGGTACTGCCTATGTCAATTCCGGGAGACTGCTTAATGACCTTAAAAGTGACGGGCATACTGTTGCCATCAAAACCTCCAGCGACCCCGTAGACAGAGATCTTAATATTCTGTTGAAATGGTCGTCCAAGGATTTTGATAACTGGACAATGGCTACGGCAGAGATCATTCATGAGATGATTATGAATCAGGATATTACTCAGGAAGATCTTGCTAAGAGATTTGCTATTTCACAGTCTTCGGTAAGCCAGAGACTGAAACGAGCCAACTATGAGCTTATCGTAGAAACCAATCAGTATTTCAGAAAGAAAATCTCAGAATTATAGGCATGATCTTCATCAAACTCATATTGGCACATTTACTCGGAGATTTTATACTTCAGCCAAATTCATGGGTTGCAGATAAGGAGAACCATAAACTGAAAAGTAAGTTTTTATACCTTCATATTCTGATTCACACTATTTTAAGCCTTGTTTTCCTGTGGGATCTTCAGCTTTGGTGGGTCGCTGTATTGGTGGGTATTACTCACTTTATCATTGATGCTTCCAAACTTATATTTCAAAATGTAAAAACTAAGAAAAGATGGTTTTTCATTGATCAGCTGCTGCATGTTTCAGTGATTGCCGGAGTTTCTTTTTATTTCGGGGAATTCAGTTTGGGCTTCGTACAAAATCAGGAATTTTTGAAGGTAATTATGGCGGCGCTGTTCCTGACAACACCTGCTTCTATTTTTATCAAAATCTTATTGTCATCCTGGACACCTGCTCCGGATGGCCCCAACACTATTCAAACCGAATCTTTATCAAGTGCCGGAAAATATATCGGAATTTTAGAACGTCTGCTGGTTTTCACTTTTATCATGGTGAATCATTGGGAAGGCGTAGGTTTCATGGTAGCTGCCAAATCTGTTTTCAGGTTCAGCGACCTTGCACAGGCAAAACAGAGAAAGCTCACAGAGTATGTATTGATAGGTACACTGCTGAGTTTTGGGCTGGCTGTCTTAACAGGAATAATAATAAAATAAATCAATAAATCTAACTACAATTTAGAAAGTAAAATTATGAGTCAAAAGAAAGAAATGTTGTACGAGGGGAAAGCAAAACAGGTATTTGCAACCGATAATCCTGATGAAGTAGTAGTACGTTTCAAAGACGATGCTACAGCATTTAACGCTCAAAAAAGAGGTCAGGTAGACCTTAAAGGGGAAATGAACAACGCAATCACAACCCTTATTTTTGAATACTTAAATGAGAAAGGGATTAAAACTCATTTCATCAAAAAATTAGACGAAAGAGAGCAGCTGGTAAGAAAGGTTTCTATCATTCCTTTGGAAATGGTAGTAAGAAACTACTCTGCAGGAAGTATGGCACAAAGATTAGGAGTAGAAGAAGGAATTAAATCTCCGGTAACGATCTTCGATATCTGCTATAAAAAAGATGAGTTGGGAGATCCGCTTATCAATGATCACCATGCCGTTTTCTTAGGAGCAGCTACTTATGAAGAGCTTGACGAAATGTATGAGTTATCTTCAGATATCAATGATATCCTTATCGATTTGTTTGACAAAATCAATATCATTCTGGTAGATTTCAAAATCGAACTAGGGAAAACTTCAGACGGCGAAATCATTTTGGCAGACGAAATTTCTCCGGATACCTGCAGACTTTGGGATAAAGATACCATGAAGAAATTAGACAAAGACAGATTCAGAAGAGACCTGGGAGAAGTTACTGAGGCTTATGTTGAAATCTACAACCGTCTTAAAAATCTTTTACAGAAATAAGATTTAATTTATTTAAAGATTAAACCATTTAAAAATTAAACAGGCTGTAATCTTTTTAATCATTAAATTTTTTAATCTTTTAATTTAGAAAAAATAGAAATGAAAAGTTTAGACATTCATAAAAGTGAATATTTAAAACAATTTAAAACCCAGACCTACGGAAGAAATCTTTTCAGAACTCAGGAAGAGGAAAGACTGGATGCTCCTAATGAAGAGTGTGGGATCTTCGGATTGTATTCGGATAATGATCTGGATACTTTCTCTCTTTCTCAGTTCGGGCTTTTTGCTTTGCAGCACAGAGGCCAGGAAGCTTGTGGTATTTCCGTTTTAAAGGAAGGAAGAATCACCAACATGAAAGACGAAGGACTGGTTTTAGATGTTTATAAAGACATTCAGGAACCTGAAACTTTTATGGGAAATTCTGCAATTGGTCATACCCGTTATACCACTGCAGGAGATAAGAAGAAATATAACTTCCAGCCATTTTTCGCCAAAAACGAATATGACCAGATTATACTTTCTATAGCACACAATGGTAACCTTACCAATGCGAAAGAATTAAAGGCTGAATTAGAGGCTGAAGGCGTTGTTTTCAGAGCAACTTCCGATTCTGAAGTGATCCTGAGACTGATCCAGAAAAACCTTGATTTAGGTCTTCGTGGAGCGATTAAAGCAACCATGGAAAAGATTGAAGGAGCTTATTCTGTCGTAGGGATGACAAGAAATAAATTCTTTGCCTTCAGAGACTTCAACGGTATCCGCCCGCTGGTGTTGGGAGCTATCGACGAAAAGTCTTATGTGGTGGCGTCAGAATCTGTTGCATTGGATGCTGTGGGCGCTCAGTATGTACGTAATATTCTTCCTGGTGAGATCATTTATACCAATGAAAACGAACCTGGAAAACTTCATTCTTATATGATGGATGAGGCGAAAGGAAAGCAGAGAATCTGCTCTTTTGAATATATTTATTTTGCAAGACCCGACTCTACGCTTGAAGACATCAACGTTTATGAAATCAGAGAAAAATCCGGAGAGAAAATCTGGGAACAGGCTCCTGTAGAAGCTGATCTGGTAATTGGAGTTCCCGATTCCGGTGTTCCTGCTGCTATCGGTTTCTCAAAAGCTTCAGGAATCCCTTTCCGTCCGGTTTTGATCAAAAACAGATATATCGGAAGAAGTTTCATCGTTCCTACACAGGAAATGAGAGAAAGGGTAGTGAACCTTAAACTAAACCCGATCATCTCTGAGATGAAAGGTAAGAGAGTAGTTATTATTGACGATTCTATTGTTCGTGGAACAACATCTAAAAGACTGGTTAAAATTTTAAAAGATGCAGGAGTAAAGGAAATCCACTTCAGAAGTGTTTCCCCGCCAATTATCGCTCCTTGCTACCTTGGAATTGATACTCCGTCCAAAGATGATCTGATTTCTGCCAATATGACTACAGAAGAACTTAAAAATTATCTGGGAGTAGATTCTTTAGAGTTTTTAAGTATTGATAACCTGAAAGATATTTTAGGATCAGCCAACCACTGCTTCGGATGCTTTACAGAAGAATATCCTGTAGGAAAAGGAGAAGAAGTAGATTTATTCAATTAATCTCTTTATTGAAATAATAAAAAAGAACCGGGTGTACAACCTGGTTCTTTTTGTTTTAGAAATGTAGCAAAAGCTTAATATTCCTGTATTATTCAATATACAATGGAGTTTTAATTTTGTAAGATTAAAACTTCAGGATATGAAAAATGCGCTATTCACGGGTATTTTTATTGTATTTACCCAATTTTACAGTTCACAATCTTTTGACAGGCAGGCACACCGAGGAGGAAAATCCCTGTACCCGGAAAATACGATCCCGGCAATGAAGAATGCCCTTAAAATGAATGTGACAACTCTGGAAATGGATCTGGCCATTACAAAAGATAAAAAAGTAATTCTTTCCCATGATGCTTTTCTTTCTCCTGAATTGGTAACAAAACCAGATGGAACCTATATTCCCAAGGATTCGGGGTTTTATTATAAAATTTATGAAATGCCTTATGCAAAGATCAAAACCTTTGATGTAGGATTAAAAAAACTGGAAAACTATCCTGATCAAAAGAAAATGAAGGCTCAGAAACCTCTTTTTTCAGACGTTATTGATGCTTGTGAGGCCTACGCACGCGAATTGAAAAGGCCGTTACCTTATTATAATATAGAAACCAAAACACGTCCTTTCTCAGACAATATCTTCCATCCCGAACCCAAAGAGTTTGTGGATCTGATGATGAAGATCATTATTGAAAAAAAGATTCAGGACAGAGTGATCATTCAGTCTTTTGATCCAAGAACACTGGAAATTCTTCATAAAGAATATCCTGGAATCATGACTGCTTTACTTGTAGAAAGGGTAGATGATAAAAAGCTGGCCCAGCAGCAGGCTTATTTTAAAAATATTCCGGCAGAAAAATTCAGAATGTATCCTGATCATATGAATGGAGTTGCCGGAGATATGAAGTTCCTGAGTTTCACTCCTACGATTTACAGTCCGGAACACAATCTTGTAACGCCTCAATTAGTACAGGAATGCCACTCATTAGGCATGAAAGTAATCCCATGGACTGTGAATACTAAAGAAAGATTAAAGGAATTAAAAGAAATGGGAATAGATGGGGTGATCAGTGATGATCCGAGAATATTTGACTAGAATTTTTTGATATAAATAGCCGGAAGAAAATCTTCCGGCTATTTTATGCGTGCAAGGTTAATGCACTTCGGTTAAAAAATTGGTTCCTAATTAGAATTTGTAGTTAAGACCTAACTGAAATACTCTGTTGTTGTTTTCAGCAGCAGGTCTGCTTTTATCAATTTTTGTCAAGCTATTTACATATCTTGCGCTGATACCGATGTTGGATGTAATATCATATCCTAAACCAAGACCCAATCCGAAATTGAATTTATTGATCTGATCTTTGTCGATATCTTCAGTATTAGAACTTGTAGTGGTTGTAGTAACACCTCCTGTAGTACTTGCTACACTTGTTTCTCCTTTAGTTTTTCCGTTGATGAAATAACTGAATTCAGGTCCGGCTTCAACGTAAAATTTCTCTGTAGGTCTCATCTGAAGCATTAATGGAACTGAAATATAGTTCATTTTTACTCTACCTTCTTCTTTAGTTTTTACATTCGTAACTCCATTATCAGTTTCTGTAGATGAAATTACATCTTTCGCTCCCATTTGGTTGTATAATACCTCTGGCTGTAAGCTGAAATGTTTTGAAAGTGGAATATTAACGAATGCTCCTGCGTGGAAACCTAATTGTTGTGTGTTGATTCCAAACTTTTGCTCACTGAAATAAGCTGAGTTTCCTCCGGCCTTGATTCCGAATCTAATAGGTTGTACATCTTTTTTTAGTGGTGATGCATTGACTGTTTTCGTTTCCGTCTTTGTTTCTGTCTCCTGAGCGAAAGCTAGTGTACCAGCAGTTAATGCTAATCCTAAAAATAACTTCTTCATAATTTTATTTTTTAATTTTACTATTTGTGTGTCGGATATCTCTCAATCAGACTCCAAGTATTTTGCAAATTGCTTGCCAAAGTCGAAAAACGCCTGTTTAAAGGGCTTTTGAGATGGTTTTTGGAAAGATTATTTTAAACCATTTATCCCTTTTTGATGAATAAATATTTTGTATAATGAATGTTTTGTGAAAATAGTTGAAGGCTCATTACACTTTATTATTGATAATTGAAATAATGAAAAAAATTGAACTGGAATTGGCTTTTCCACGAATTAACAGGACTTCCGGGTACTTTTTAAGAATAAAAATAAAAATACCGGACTTTTTAAAGCCCGGCACCAGTTTTGAAAATAATAAATATCTCTATTTAAAACGGTACGCAACTCCTACCTGAAGTGCATTATTTCTTACTTTATCACCGTCGTTGTATTTGTAAACTTCAGTAAGCCCAGCCGTAAATCTTGCGGTTACGCCAAAGTTTTCAGTGAAATAATATCCGGCACCAATACCTAATCCTACATTGAAAAGATTAAAAAGACTTTTTGAAATGTTCTGTGAAATATGTTCCGTACGCTGTACTGTAACTGAATTTCCGGTAGTCTCAATAGTGGTTAAATCTCCTTTTGTTTTTCCTCCCAGCAGATATCCGAATTCAGGTCCCGCTTCTACATAAAGCTGAGGAAGAATATTGTATTGAACCATTACAGGAAGAGAAAGGTAATTTAGTGTTGTCCTGTAATCATAGTGTTGTGTCTTTCTGTAGTTTCCTGAGCTCGTTCTGTAGTTATAGTCTGATTTTGATCCCAGCTGACTGAAAAGAAGTTCCGGCTGGATGCTGAATTTCTCAGCAACAGGAATATTGGCAAATACTCCTGCGTGAAAACCTGCCTTGATCTTTTCATTGTTATCATATTCATAACCATCTCCTCTGGTAAGTGTAGAACCGTTAAAACCTGCTTTAACACCAAAAGTAACAGGAGAAGATTTTGACTGATGTTTTTCCTGTGCTTTCGCGGAAAGGAAACCTGCAATTGCAATTACTGCAAAGAGTTTTTTCATGATTTAAAGTTTAATTTCTTCTTTGCATCAAAATATCTGCCATAAAATGGTAAAGTGATAAAAGTCATAATAAGCGAAAAAGTCAGGCGTAAACTAATAAACCTGACTTTTTCTATTGAAATCAAAATGTATCTTATTGAACAGAAAATATTTTCCGTATTCTGTTGTGTACTCATATTGTCAGCCTGGCTGAAACAGTTCCCGTTAAAGTTTAATGGTAATAGTTAGATTGTAATTCTGACATTCAATTGAATATCAAATGAATCAAAGCATACTCATTGTGAAACATGAACCGTAAGTTGGAAAAATTCCGGATAGAGTACAATCAGTTATTCTACAGGCAAATTTCTTGCCAAAAATATCAGGATAAATAAAAAAGCCGGATTATTGAATCCGGCTGTGTATTGAATAGAAAGTTTGTTGTTAGAATTTATAAGCTAAACCTACCTGGAATACTCCGTTTTTAGCTTTGTCTTCAGATAGATCCGGTCTGTTTTTGGCAACATCCGTTAAACCAGCTACATATCTTGCCGTAATTCCGATATTGTCTGTGAAATAATATCCTGCTCCAAGACCAATTCCGAAGTCAAAACCTTTGAACAGATCTTTAGCATCTGCTGAATTGGAATCAGCTTTCAGTTTTGAGTTAATCAAAAAGCTGAACTGAGGTCCTGCTTCCAGATATAGGTTAGGCAAGGCATTATACTGAAGCATTAAGGGTACAGAAATATAATCCAGATTTACTTTAAGATCATTAGCTCCTTTAATCTTTGCTCCCATTCCGCTGTATAACACTTCCGGCTGGAAAGAAAAGTCCTGAGCCACGGGAATATTAGCAAATAACCCTCCGTAGAATCCCGCTTTTGAATTGAAATCATTCTCGGTAAGAGTTGAAATATTAAGACCTGCTTTCACACCAAATCTAACTGGAGAAGAAGAAGCAGTAGAAGTTGAAGTCTTCTGAGAGAAAGCAAAAGTACCTGCAACAAGCGCAAGGCCTAAAAAAATCTTTTTCATAAGTTTATTTTTTAATAGTTATTAAGTTTTATTTAACATTTCTTTAAGAAACAAACTACGTGCCAAAATCAATTTATATTCTTAATTTTCTACTTAGTATACATTTTTTAAGAATATTTTTTTATCTGCAGTAAAAAAGCCGGATTAAAATTAATCCGGCCTCGTTGTCATTATAAGAACTTAGTAAACTTTAGAATTTGTAGTTTAATCCTATCTGGAATACGCCATTTTTTACAGATCCCTCTCTGTCATAGCCGTAATGATATTTTGTTTTTACAATATCAGATAAGCCTGCGGTATATCTCACATTCACCCCAATATTTTTGGTAAAATAATAACCTGCTCCCAATCCGATTCCAAAATCGAAAGATTGAGTTCCATTTTTAAGAAGACTTGTAGAAGCACTTTTCTTTAATCTGGCATCAATTAAAAAGTTAAATTGCGGGCCTGCCTCTACATACAGATTAGGAAGTGCCTTATATTGGAACATGACAGGAACAGAAAGATATTCTAAATTAAGCTGGGTATTATCATCTCCTTTTCCTTTTGCTCCCGTAGCGCTATATAAAACTTCCGGCTGCACTGAAAAATCCTTAGCTACAGGAATATTGAAAAATACACCACCATAGAATCCTGCTTTTGACTTCATATCCATATTGGAAAGGGTAGAAATGTTCAGACCTGCTTTCAAACCGAATTTGATTTTAGAAGATGTGGATGGAGTAGTAGCTTCAGTAGATGCAGAAGTGCTCTGAGCAAAAGTGAAAGTACCTGCGGTAATGGCCAGGCCTAGAAAAATCTTTTTCATAGATTAGTTTAATTTTTATGTTGTTTAACGTTCGGAAAGCAACAAACAACATACCGTCAACCTTCATGAATAAAGACTTTATGTGTTTTTAACGAATGAAAAAATCAACTATGTGGGATGTATTTATGGTGAATTATTAACTCCCTATTATTTTAACATAAAAAAAGACCAGATTAAAAAATTAATCTGATCTTTTCTATTGAATATAAAATTTGTTAGTGAATGTAAGCTTATTTGAATCTATAAGCTAAACCTACCTGGAATACATTGTTTTTTACAGCATCACCAGAATTATTCTTGTAAATGTCAGTAAGACCTGCAGTATATCTTGCTGTAATTCCTAAATTAGGAATGAAGTAATACCCTGCACCAATACCGATACCAAAGTTAAAAGTCTGGAAGTCATCTTTGTCAAGAGTGGCAACTTGTGTATTGTTACTGTTGTTTGTTGAACTTTTTAACTTATCTTTAGCGCTTACAAGAAATCCAAATTCAGGACCTGCTTCAAGGAAGAACTCAGGTGTTGCATTATACTGGAACATTACCGGTACAGCAACGTATCCTAAATTTCTTGAATATTCGCTCTTATAATTATTACCAAGTACTGAATATTCTCTTGTTACTTTTGAACCTAAGTCATTATAAAGAACTTCCGGCTGCACACTAAAAGAACTTGCTAATGGGATATTGGCGAAAACTCCTGCATTAAAACCAATTTTTGATTTAGAATCACTTAAATCTGCACCGTTAGAAAGTGAAGAAACGTTCATTCCTCCTTTTACCCCAAATGTTACCGGATTAGAAGATGTGTTTCCTGTCTGTTGAGCGAATGCGAATGTTCCTGCAGTTAACGCTAATCCTAAAATTAACTTTTTCATAACTTTAATTTTTTAATTTTACTCTTTCTTAATTTTAAATTTTACTACTGTTCAGCATTTTCAGTTGAACGCAGAGTATCTTTCAAATTGCTTGCCAAAAATATTTTTTATGATTAAAATCAATAAAAAAACCACTTAGCGTTGAAGTGGCTTTAATTTTATGTATTTGATTATTAATAATTTATATCTTTAAATAAACATTTGTTTAGACATGGTCTAAATTGACAATTTTGTCAAAAGTTATATACCTGAAATGAATTATTTGATAAAAATCACTAGGCATCATTCAGTTTTCTATAAAAAGATAGGGATGCAAGGATATTTTCCTGGCTGCACTGATGATCATAATTGCAGGAACCTATCCCTGAAAGCAGAGAAAAGTTGATTTTACTGTCTGTATTCTTTTTATCATTCAGTAATAATGCAGTAATATCTTCATCTTTAAAATCGCTGATGTCGAGGTAAGGATAGTATCTCTGGACGTTTTCAATGATAATTTTTGAATCTTCTTCAGAGATAAGATTTTCAAGATATGCCAGATGAGCTTCGGCAATCATTCCCATCGCAACGGCTTCCCCGTGAAGGATAGGATTTTCCTGCTGTAAACATAAACTTTCCACAGCATGTCCGATGGTGTGCCCGAAATTAAGCGTTTTTCTGATATTCTGTTCGTGGAAATCCTGATCTACCACATTCTGTTTAATATTCATAGAAGCCTGGATATGAGGAACGACAGTCTCCACTTCCAGTTTACGGATCTGAATCAGCTGATCCCAATGATTTTTATCAGCAATTAATCCATGTTTCAGCATTTCTGCAAATCCGCTTCTCAATTCCTTAAAAGGCAGTGTCTCTAAGAATTTTGGATAAATAAAGATTTGTTCAGGAAAAGCAAAAGTTCCCACCATATTTTTATAGTGCATCAGATCAATCCCGGTTTTTCCTCCTATGGAAGCATCACACATCGATAAAAGGGTAGTAGGGATATTAATGAATTGGATACCTCTTTTATAAGTAGAAGCAACAAATCCTCCCATATCGGTAATTACACCACCACCAAGGTTGATAACCAGAGCTTTTCTGTCTGCCTGCATTTCCGTAAGAATTTCCCACAACTGGTTGGCTGTCTGGATATTTTTCATTTCTTCTCCGGCTTCGATCTCTAAAATTTCAAAGCCAAGATCGGTTTCCATATTTCCCAGAAGAACCGGAAGACAGTATTCATGAGTATTTTCATCTACAAGAATAAAAATTTTACTGAAAGATTTCTGGTGAAGAAACTCGTTGAGCTGTGAAAAATTATCGTTTAATATTGTTATCATCTTTGATTGTATGTAAAGTTAAAAATGTAAACTATAGTGCAAAGTTATGATTCTTAATTTTTAACTCGTAACTAAATTACTATCTTTGCAGAAATTTTTAGAATGAGCAGAGATAATAATAATTCAGACAGACCAAAGAGACCAAGAATTTCAACCAAGAAAAGTTCTGATGATTCTCGTGCTTCCAGATCTGGAAATTCTTCAGGATCAAAACCTTTTAAAAAGCCTTTCTCTAAAGACGGAGGAAAAAAAGGGCCGGAACATAAAGGATCCAACTCAAGATTTGAAAAGAAACCTTTTAAAAGAAATACGGACAGTTTCGAAACTTCCAATGACGATTTTGGTTCAAAATCTGAAAGAAAACCTTATATCACCAACAAAAGTGAGAGCTATGAGAAAAAATCTTTCGGAAAACCTAAGAGAGGCGGAAAAAATTTAGATACAAGAGATAAGTATGAAAGAGGCAGTCTGAAATACGGAAGAAGACCTTCCAGCGGTGATGACAGAAATGATGACAAAACGAGATCTTTTGTTCAGAAAAGGAGATTGAATAAAATTGAAAAAGATGTTAACAAAGACAGCATCCGTCTTAATAAGTATATCGCTAATTCCGGAATCTGCAGCAGAAGAGAAGCTGATGAGCTGATTACTCAGGGATTGGTAGAAGTCAACGGAAAGGTGGTAACTGAAATGGGATACCAGGTACAGAAAACAGACAGAGTTGTTTTTGACGGACAAAGCATTACTCCTGAAAAGCCTGTATATGTACTTTTGAACAAGCCAAAAGGGTATATTTCTACTACCAAAGATGATAAAGCCAGAAAAACTGTAATGGATCTTGTTGCGAATGCTTCTCCATACAGACTTTTCCCGGTTGGAAGACTGGATCGTTCCACAACAGGAGTTATCTTGTTAACCAATGACGGACACATGACGAAAAAATTAACGCATCCGTCTTTTGATGCCAAAAAGATTTATCATGTAACATTGGATAAAAAACTTACCGGTGAAGATTTACGTCTTATTGCAGAAGGTATCCGTCTAGATGAAGGAGTAGCTGTTGTTGATCAGATTTCATATATTGAGGGGAAACCTAAAAATGAAGTCGGAATTGAAATCCACATTGGATGGAACCGTGTTATCAGAAGAATTTTCCAAAGATTAGGATACGAAGTGGAAGCTTTAGACAGAGTAATGTTTGCCGGATTAACGAAGAAGAATATTAAAAGAGGACACTGGAGAATCCTTACAGAACTGGAAGTAAACAACCTTAAAATGCTTTAAACAGCATATTAAATGTAAAGAATAAAAAAGCGCAGAATTATTTTCTGCGCTTTTTTTGTTTGTATATTCCGCCCTGAAATAAGCTGACAATTAATCAATTATAAAAGATCAAGAGTTAAAAGTTGTATTTGATATATTGTAACTGATGATATACTTACTATTCTTTTAAAAACTGAGGAGCTTTTCTTTGTGGGTTGTTCTGTTCAAATGTATAGGCCATATTGATCAGTTTACCTTCTTCCCATTTTCCGGCAAAAAAAGAAATACCAATCGGTAAATTATTTATATAGCCCATTGGTAAGGTAATGCTTGGGTATCCGGCAATTGCTGCAGCACTGGAACTTGAATAGAAATTTTCAAAATTATCACCATTTTTCAAATCCGTTTTCCATGCTTCCGCAGTAGTAGGTGCTATTATCGCATCTAAATTATATTTTTTTATTGTAGAGTCTATTCCTTGCTGGCTGCCTTTTTGGGCAATTGTAACCGCCTTTTTATAATTCTTATCTTTCTTTCCATTACTTTTTGCTGAAATCTCTAAATATTCCTGTCCGAAGTATTGAAGTTCTTCTTTGTTGTTTTTGTTAAAAGCAATTAACTCATCCATATTTTTTATTACTGCATTTTTCCCTAAAGATTTTAAATAATCATTTAAATCATCCTTAAATTCACTGACCATCAATTCAAAGGAGCTTTTTGAAATTTCGGGGGAAATCCAATCTTTTTCTATTTCAACAATTATGGCTCCCTGAGCTTCAAGTATTTTTAATGTTTGTAAAAATAAATCGTCCACTTTTTTATTTGCTCCTTTGGTAATTCCTTTTACATATCCGAGCCTTTTTCCTTTCAATCCTGTTAGAGTAAGGAATTGGGTATAATCTTTATGTAGAAATGGTGTATTACCGATGGTCTTCTTATCATTTTCATCTTCACCTACCATAGTTCCAAGGCTTATGGCAATATCTTTCACCGTTCTTGCCATTGGTCCCGGGGTATCCTGTGAACTGGAAATGGGAATAATTCCTTGTCTGGAAATTAAGCCGACAGTAGGTTTTAAACCAACAATTCCATTGAAGCTGGAAGGGCAAACGATAGATCCATTAGTTTCTGTACCGATTGCTATTATGCCGAGATTGGAGGAAATAGCAACCCCTGAACCAGCACTGGATCCGCAGGTATTTCTATTAAGGATATAAGGGTTTTTGGTAAGTCCACCCAGCCCACTCCAGCCACTTGTGGATTTCTGGCCTCTGAAATTTGCCCATTCACTAAGATTGGTTTTTCCAATGATTACAGCACCTGCATCTCTAAGTTTTTTAACGAGATAACTATCCTGTAGTGGAAAAGAGTTTTTTAAAGCCAGGGAACCTGCCGTATTGGGCATTTTATCATGAGTATCGATATTATCCTTCAATAATACAGGAATTCCAAATAAAGGTTTATTTTTAAATTTTGAATTCAAATGATCCAAAGAGTCAGCAATCTTAATAGCATCCGGATTGGTGGAGATCACAGAATTTAATTGTATTCCATTTTTATCAATATCGTTGATGCGTTTAAAATAAGCTTCAACAACTTCTTTGACCGTCACTTTATTGCTTCTATACAAATTTTGGATCTTTTCAATATCATATTCCAGATATTTGAATTGCGAATCTGTTATATCCTGAGCCTTGGTAAGAACACCAAAAAAGACTACAGCAGATAGTATTATTTTTTTCATCATAAATGTTTTTTCAAATATAAAGAAATATCCCGAATTCGTGCAATCATTGTATCTGAAGCTGTTGAAAGCCAGAGTGCTGATTATAGAAAAAGCGCAGAATTATTTTCTGCGCTTTTTTTGTTTTTTATCGTTGTAAGTTCTATTTATTATCCCAGAACAGTTACTCCTTTCTCAATCATTTCATAGATGGCATCTCTGGCATTGTCTGGTTTTACATTCACGGCACGTGTTCCATTGAAATGTAGACAAGTTACATATCCATTAGCTACCGCATCCTGTGCAGTAAACTTAACACAATAATCTAACGCCAGGCCTACAATTTCTACCAATTGGATGTCGTGATATTTTAAGAAATCATCCAGACCGGTTTTCATAAAGTGATTGTTATCCTGGAAACCGCTGTAGCTGTCAATTTCAATATTTTTACCTTTTTGTACAATATGGGTTACTTTATCTCTGTTCAGATCTTTATGGAATTCTGCTCCGAAAGTCCCCTGAATACAATGATCCGGCCACATAAATTGCGGAACTCCATTGAGAATAATGCTTTCTCCTACCTTTCTTCCATTGCTGCTTGCAAAGCTTTTATGACCTGCAGGATGCCAGTCTTGTGTAAGAACCACCTGATCATATTCATTTTCCTCCATCAAGAGATTGATGTATGGAATAATTTCACTGGCTCCAGGGACAGCAAGTGCTCCGCCTTCACAAAAGTCATTCTGTACATCGACTATTATTAACGCTTTTTTCATATATTGATTTCTCGAATTTTTGATAAATTTACAAAACTAATCTTCAAAAATTTGTCCAAACCCTAATTATCGGACAAATCGGCAATATAAATTTTTCAATGCTTATCAACGAAGAACTTAACACATAAAATAATTGAGTTTTGTCTGCAACGTATGCTGTTTTGAGGGCTGAACCAAATATCAATAGCGTATCTTTGCGGGAAATAAGTAATTTATGTCATTTGAATCGTTAGGATTATCACACAATATTATTCGTTCTGTCAAAAAATTAGGGTATTTAAAACCGTTTCCAATCCAGGAGCAGGCTGTTCCTGTCATTTTGCAGGGAAAAGATCTGATGGGAATTGCGCAGACGGGTTCCGGGAAAACGGCGTGTTTTGTGATGCCGATTTTAGAAAAATTACAGAATGCAGAAGTAAAAAAAGATCGTAATGTTCAGGTTCTGATATTGGTTCCTACCCGTGAACTGGCTATTCAGATCGATGAAGTTTTCAGAGCATTCACTGATAATCTAAAGAGAGAAGTCCGTACAATGGCTGTGTACGGAGGTGTTTCTATCAATCCACAGATGAAGGGAATGTTTGGTGTGGAAGTTTTGATTGCCACACCGGGACGTCTGTTAGACTTGATTGATCATAATGCATTGAGTATTTCAGGAATTAAGCATTTGGTGATTGACGAAGCTGATAAAATGTTTCAGCTCGGCTTTGGCGAAGAAATGAATAAACTTTTTGCCATGATGCCTGTGGCAAAACAGACTACTTTATTTTCAGCAACCCTGAATGATAAAGTTTCAGAAATGAAAGAACGTCTTTCCATCAATCCTGTGATTATCGAAATTAAAAAAGAAGAGGTTGAAATTGACAATATCGAACAGCTGGTTTACCATGTTGCTCCGGAAAATAAAGGACCCTTTTTACGATATTTAATTAAAGAAAAGAAAGTTGAAAAAGCACTTGTTTTTGTTTCATCTACAAGGTCTGCTGATAATCTGGTAGAGAAACTTAAAAAGAATAAAATAAAAGCAGTGGCCATTCACAGCCAGAAGTCTCAGGGAGCGAGAAGAAACAACCTGGAAGAATTTAAGGTAAACGGAGCCCAGATTTTGGTGGCTACAGACTTAATTGGACGAGGAATTCATATTGAATCTCTGCCATGTGTTATCAATTATGAATTGCCGCGTTCGCCGCTGGATTATATTCACCGTATCGGAAGAACGGGACGTGCCAACGAAAAGGGAACCGCAATCAGTATTCTGACGGATGATGAATTGCAGCATTTCCGGGTGATTCAAAAGAAAATGGGTAGAAAAGTAACCCTGCAAAGAACAGAAGGTATTGATTTACACGGATATTAATCATTGATCATCAATAAAAAGGGCTTCAGTTGATACAATTGAAGCCCTTTTTATTGAAAAACAGGTACCACAAAGACCATTATCGGTATAATTAATGCTTTATTCACTTTATATTCTTGAATTTTTGATAAATTCGCACAAGCTGATATTCGTAAATTATCCTGATAAATAATGATAGTGCAAATCGGCAATCATAAAAATTAAAACCTGAGTAATGAGTGATTTAGAGAAAAAAAAGTTCCCCATAGGACCGTTTGAAGTGCCAGAAAACATCTGTGATATCACATTGGATACTTATATCAAAGTCATTAAAGACTTTCCCGGCCGGCTAAAGAATCTCATCGAACATTTTACAGATGATCAACTGGATACACCTTACAGAGAAGGAGGCTGGACGGTAAGACAGCTTGTAAACCACCTTTCAGACAGCCATATAAACAGTTTTATCCGTTTTAAACTGGCCCTTACAGAAGATAATCCTACCATAAAACCGTATGATGAAGCGAAATGGGCAGAGCTGCAGGACAGTTTTCATATGCCCGTAAAACCGGCAATGAGAATGCTGAAAGGAACACATCAAAGATGGGTTATTCTTCTTAAAAGCCTTACCAATAAACAGTTTGAAAGGACTTTTCATCATCCCGAGCATAATAAGAATTATAATTTAAGAGAGAGCCTTGCTTTGTACGTGTGGCATTGTAATCACCATTTTGCTCATATTGAAAACCTGAAGAAAGAAAAAGGTTGGTGAGGAAATGCCTGGATAATCCTGTATATTACGAAGAAATTGTAAATAGAATTTCCTTGTTATCTGAAAACTCTATCGGAAGATGGGGTAAAATGAACGTGTGCCAAATGCTAAAGCACTGTGATCTGGTTCTTCAGGTTGCTTTAAAAAATGTTGAACTTCCCCGCATCAATGTCTTTTTTGGGGCAATAGGGATTTTTACTAAAATAGAAATGTATGTTTTCAATAATGGAATTCCGAGAAACATGCCTACTTTTCAAAAACTAATCGTTAATTTTGAATGTGATTTTGATGAATCAAAAGCCAATCTGCTGAAAACGCTGAAAGAATTCCGGGAAGCCTGTGAAAAGAGCAATTTGCCGGATCACCACAGACTATTCGGAAACATGACTGAAAAAGACTGGACATTTTTAGAATTCAAACATTTTGATCACCATCTAAAACAATTTAATGTATGAGTTTTTTTGATAAAATATTCGGTGGGAAAAGTGAAAACCCTGAGCAAAAAACATTCTGGAAAAAGATAGAATCTGAAGAAGATCTTACAAAAGCTATAGAAGACTCCTTTGAGAATAAAATAGCGATATTCAAACATTCTACAAGCTGTTTTATCAGCAGAACTGTTCTGAAAAATTTTGAAAAAGAAGTGGAGAATTCAGAGCAGCAGGTACATGTATATTATCTGGATTTATTGGCTCACAGACCTGTTTCCAACAAAATAGCAGCAGATTTTGAGATCAGACATGAAAGCCCGCAGTTGATTGTCATAGAAAACGGAAAACCTGTTAACAGTGCTTCACACCAGGATATTTCTTTAAGCCAGATTGTATCATGAAGAATATAAATAATTATTTAGCCAAAGTTTTAAATGTTCCGCTTCAGAATGTGAATACCTGCAGCCTACATTATGAAGTAAAGAAAATTCCTAAAAACCAGTTTCTTCTGCAGTATGGCGAAATATGCCGTCATATATTCTTCGTAGAAAAAGGACTTTTAAAAATGTATTCCATTGATAAAAACGGTAAAGAACATATTATCCAGTTTGCTCCGGAGAGCTGGCTGATTTCTGACCGAAGCAGTCTTTATTTCAATGAAAAGTCTATTTATTATATAGAAGCCGTGGAGGATTCTGAAGTTTTATTTCTCCATCCTGATTTCTTCAACAAACTGGTAGAACAATTTCCGAACAGCATCGAAAGAAGTGATTTTCTCCTTCAGAAACATATCAGAAGTCTTCAGAACAGAATCAACTCTTTACTGGGAGAGACTGCAGAAGAAAGGTATATGAAATTCATCAAAATGTATCCGGATTTACTGCTGAGAGTTCCGCAATGGATGATTGCATCTTATCTGGGAATTACTCCTGAGAGTCTGAGCCGCGTTAGAAAAGAACTGGCAAGAAAAAATTTCATCCCGGATAATAAATAAAAAAAGCTGGAAGATGGGAGAGGGAAGCTTGAAGGTTCTGGTCAACACAAAAGAACTTTAAACACCCTTATTACTAAGAATTGAGATAAGCTATTCTTAAGACTATAATGCCTTCCATCTTCCAGCCTCTATCTTCCTTACCTCAAATCAATCTTTTTGGCAAGCTGTCCAACCTGTCTGAGTTTGGTCTGTGTATTTTCCGACCATGGAAGTCCTATGCAGAGTCTCATACAATTTTCAAACTGCTGCTGAAAAGTAAACATTCTTCCGGGAGCGATACTTATGTTTTGTTTGATGGCCAGATCATATAATTCTGTTGTACGGATATTTTTATCAAATTCTATCCATAAAGACAAGCCTCCCTGTGGACGGCTGGTTTTCGTACCTTCCGGAAAAGATTCTGCAATGGTCTGAACATAATTCTGATAATTGATCTGTAATGTTCTGCGCAGCTGCTGAAGATGTTTTTCATATTTTCCGGATTTCAGGAAATTAGCCACCGCTTCATTCACAATGGAAATAGAAGAGGTAGAGTGCAGAAGCTTCAGCTTCATGATTTTGTCTTTATATTTCCCGGGAGCAATCCAACCTACACGGTAACCGGGGGCCAGAGTTTTTGAAATAGAGCTGCAATACAGGACATTTCCGTCTTTATCAAAAGATTTACAGCATTTCGGACGGCTGGAACCAAAATAAAGGTCTCCATACACATCATCTTCTATCAACGGAATATTATTTTCAGAAAGTATTTTTACAATTTCTTTTTTATTTTCATCAGGCATGCAGCTTCCCAACGGTGAATTAAAATTGGGAATCAACAAGCACAGATCTATTTTGGGAATTAATTTTTTTAAAGCCTCAATTTCTATTCCGGTAGTAGGATGGGTAGGAAGTTCCAGTACCTTTAATCCCAACCCGTTGGCCAGCTGAAGAATTCCGGGATAGCAGGGACTTTCGATCGCGACGGTATCTCCTGGTTTTCCCAGGGCCATCAAACAGAAAGAAAGGGCATTCATTCCGCCATTGGTGGTAATGAGATCATTTTCGCTAAGATTGCCTCCCCATTGTAAGGAACGTACTGCAATCATTCTTCTTAATTTCAGATTTCCCTGAAGTTCCTCGTATTCGGTACCACCGTCTTTTAATTCCCTGGTGGCATTCACAATTTCTTTTTTTAGTTTAGCCTGAGGCAAAAGATCTCCTGAAGGAATTCCGATAGAGAAGAAGGTAAGATCCTTTTTACCCATATTTTCATATACTTTACTGATCAGCTCATCCGGTTCATCATTATTGGCGATTAATGACGGACGGCTTACTTCCGGCAAAGGGAGCTTTGCGGAGAGCAGCTGGCTTACAAAATAACCGGACTGCGGTTTGGATTCTACCAAAGACTGGGATTCCAGTTCCAGAAACACACGCTTGGCTGTATTCATGCTTACCTGATGCTCCTGGCATAGCATTCTCACCGAAGGAAGCTTGTCTCCGGCCTTTAGAATACCATTTCTGATCTGTCCTGCAATGCCGTTTGCAATTTCTGTATATAAAAATTCTTTACTCATATTGTTAAACTGTGCTCATGCAAATATACAAAACTGATACTGTGTTTATCGAATTATCCTTTCTAATTTTGAACATCAATTAAAAAGCTTGAATACAATGTTGACAAAACAACTTTCAAAAGATGAAAATATAAATGGCTGGATCAATGGCTTTATAGGAGTTGTATTATTTAGTGGAGGATTGCCGGCCACTAAGTTAGCCGTAATGGAAATGAGCCCCATTTTTGTAACAATTGTTCGTGCAGCTGTTGCAGGAATTCTTGCGCTTATCGTATTATGGCTGGGTAAAGAAAAACGGCCTGTTAAAAAAGATTTAATTCCATTATTGTTGGTTTCCCTGGGCTGTGTGGTAGGTTTTCCGCTTCTTTCTGCATTGGCACTTCAATATCTTACTTCAGCCCATTCTATTGTTTTTCTGGGAATGCTGCCTTTGGCAACGGCTGTATTTGGAGTGATGCGTGGTGGCGAAAAACCCCATCCTGTATTTTGGTTTTTCTCTATTACAGGAAGTCTTTTGGTGATTGGCTATGCTGTCTCGCAAGGAATATCAGCATCACCCGTTGGCGATATTCTGATGCTGCTTGCCGTTATTTTATGCGGAATGGGGTATGCTGAAGGCGCTAAGCTATCTAAAACATTAGGCGGATGGCAGGTAATTTCCTGGGCTTTGGTATTGGCACTGCCTGTTATGATTCCTTTATTTTTTATTTATTTTCCTGATGATATTGAAAATGTTAGTTTTCAGGGATGGTTTGGAATGGCTTATATTTCGCTTTTCAGCATGTTTCTTGGATTTATATTCTGGTATAAAGGATTGGCACAAGGCGGAATTGCTACTGTTGGACAGCTGCAGCTGCTTCAGCCTTTCTTTGGCTTGGCACTCGCTGCCTGGCTTCTTCATGAGCAGGTGAGTTTGGGAATGCTGGGGGTGACCGTGGGCGTCATCTTATGTGTTGCAGGAACTAAAAAATTTGCGAAATAATTAAATATAAAGCATTATGACTTAAGTCATAAGAAGACAACTTCATAATAGTCTACCTTTGATTCATCACCACAAAATAGAGCATTATGAAGTTTATTATGTCAAGCCTGCTTATAGGACTTATGGTCCTGAGCTGTAAAAAAGAATCCAAAACAGAAACCAATGTTACAACAGATACTGTTATAGCTGATACCATCAGGACGGATTCTGTTTCCTCTGTAAACCCAATCCCTTCCGATACAATACAAAGTGATACGGTTTCCTCAAAAAAACTTACAGATACGACAGGAACCTATAAAAATAAAAATCCAAAGAAATAGCATTTTTTTCTGTTATTACTTTGAAAAACCCGTTTTCATTAAGTGAAAATGGGTTTTATTGTTTTTGTATTTCTACAATTTTATGAATTTAAGTTCTAAATATGTGGTATCAAAAAATCAATTTAATTGTGTTTTTAGTGATAATACTTAACTAATAAATAAAAAAATTAATTAAAATTATCAATATTTTTAACTTTTTTTAACTTTCAAAACAATCATTAAGGTGCGCTTTTTGCATTCATTAACTATCGATTACCAATATATTTTTACTAAGATTAAGAAGAGGAGAAGAAGAAAACAACACCAAAAAACAACTATTATGGTTATCGACGAAAACATTTTGATTTCAGCGGGAGCAGAAACGAGACACTATAGCCCTTCAGAAGTGATATTCTGCGAGGGGGATATACCCAATTATTATTATCAGATTATTAACGGAGAAGTAAAACTCAATAATTATAATGAGGAAGGAAAAGAATTTATTCAGAATATTTTATCCGACGGAGAGAGCTGTGGAGAATCTATTCTTTTTATAGAGAAACCTTATCCTATGAATGCCGAAGCGATTACAGAATGTACGATTTTAAGACTTCATAAAACCATTTTTTTCAATCTGCTGAACCAAAACCCCGCATTATACATGGAGGTCAGCAGTTTTCTCTCCGAACGTCTTTACTATAAATTCATCATGATGCAGAATCTTTCATCGCAAAATCCTTCGATACGACTCAGAGGGCTGATGGATTATCTGAAAAGTTTCCAGAAAGATGCACGTCCTTATTCATTTCTGATTCCCTTAACGAGGCAACAGATGGCAAGTCTTACAGGTTTGTGTGTAGAAACCGCAATAAGAACCATCAAACATATGGAAAGGGATAAGATCCTAAGAATTGAAAATCGTAAAATTTTATATTAACATTCATTTGACATAGAAATTTTGTGATTTTTTTCATTTAAATCTTTATAAAGATATGAAAATGATAAACTGTATGAATATTGATGAAAGTCTGTTGTACTGTCTAAAAATGTTTCCACATTGAATTGGCAGGACAACAGATTATCAATCTTACGGATATGCATATGGAAAATGTATTCCGGACTCCGGAAAAGATGAAAAAATCTGGCAAAATTATCATAAAAGACTGAAAAAATTTGTATTAATCCGCATTAACATGATCCAGGTCATAAAAAAGTGAATTATTCTGACGTACATTTGAAATATAAATTTTCAATCCAATTCCTAAACCTTAGTAAAAAAGGAACGTAAAAAGCATTTGCTTTTATTATCATTTTAAAATTACCGACATCCAACTGTTGCCGTCTAATACTAGTCACGGGCTGCAATACACATCACTAAATATTAATAAAAAAATTCAGTTATGAACACTAGAAATTCAAGAAACCGCAGTTCAAGAGGACAGTCACATTCATCAGAAAACCTTGAAGAAGTATACCAGTTAGGATATGATCATGGTTTCAACGATGCAACCAGAGATGAAGATTATGACGATGATTTTTCAGAATATGAAAATTATTTTGATGATGAAAATGACGATTACGATGATGATTACGATGAAGATGATTATGATGAATACGACGATGATTATGATGATGAAGACGATGATTATGATGACGAAGAGGACGATGACGATGATGATCAGAGAGGCCGTAGAGGAGGAAGAGGTGGTTCCAGAGGTGGAAACGGTAACCAGCAGAGAGACAGCCAGGGAAGATTTACTTCCGGTAGAGGCGGTTCTCGTGGAGGAAACTCCGGTGGTGGTTCCCGCGGACGTTCAAGTTCTGGTTCCGGCTCCAGATCAGGAGGCAGAGGCAGGTCATCATCAGGAGATGGTACTTCAAGAAGAGGTTTTGCTTCCATGAGTAAAGCTGAGCGTACAAGAATAGCCAGAATGGGAGGCCAGGCTTCTCATGGAGGAGGCAGATCTTCAGGCTCAGGTTCCAATTCAGGAAGAGGAGGTTCATCCAGATCAGGAAACAACAGTAACAGCTCAGGAAGAGGAGGCTCGAACTCCAACTCAAATTCAGGAAGTTCAAGAAGAGGATTTGCTGCAATGAGTAAATCTGAGCGTACAAGAATAGCCAGAATGGGAGGCCAGGCTTCCCACGGAGGCGGAAGATCTTCAGGTCGTTCCGGATTCGGAGGCAGACGTAATTCATAATTCTTTTTCCAGGATTGCCTCTTTAGCCATATATAAAGAGGTAATCCTTTAATAACAAACACCATTCACACCATGCCCAATAAGATATTAGAAACCAATACGGCAGTTTCTGCCACCAAAAAAGGTACGGCAGACAAGGCAACTGTCAACGAGGATGAAATGAAAAATTCACCCCTTCACAAGTTCTTTGTAAGTGCCCTGAAGGACATTTATTTTGCTGAAAATGCTATTCTGGATGCATTGGAAAAAATGCAGGAAGCAGCTACTGCTGAAGAATTGAAAGATGCTTTTGAAGACCATCACCTTCAGACCCAAAAACATGTTAAGCGTTTGGAAAAAGTTTTCAAACTCATTGATGAAAAGCCTGAAAAGAAAGAATGTAAGGCGATTAAAGGAATTATTGAAGAAGGCGAAGAAGTTATCAAAGCTACAGAAGACGGCACCGCAACAAGAGATGTAGCCCTTATTATTGCAGCACAGAAAGTAGAACATTATGAAATTGCCACTTATGGCGGACTGGCCCAGCTTGCCATAACTATGGGACATGATAAGGCTGCTGATCTGCTTGAAAGAACACTTCAGGAAGAAGAAGACACCGATTCTTATCTTACAGATATTGCAGAAACATCCATCAACTTTGATGCAGAACAGGAAGACTAAACTATGTAATAAGCCATGTAGCTTGTTCTATATGGCTTATTTTAATCATGAAATCAAAATATATGGACTGTCAGAAAATAATAAAAACACTGAAACACAAAGATTTTATAAAAATATCACATACAGGAAAGTGTTTTGAAGATGGAGCAGCCATCTATGCAAAAGAGATCAAAGAAAATATTTTCCTTTTATTTATTATTCTGAAAGATATTGATATAGAAAATATCCAGGCACTAATTGCTCACTTCGACTGCTTCGGCAGTATCGGATTAAAAGAACCCGAACAGATCATGTTTCATTTATCCATAAAAGATAAAAATGACCTTCATTATTTTGAAAAATACCTGGAAGCTTCTAATAACTAATACCATTCTTACCTATGACATTTGAAAACGACACTTTACAACATTCCGGCCTGAATGACAAAAATAATGCAATAGAGAATGAGTCTTTATTTCCGTCTATTATGAATTCTTACGGAGTTACGGCTTTTCTGATTAAGTCTTTAGAAAAGATTAAAAATAATGCTACCTGTGAAGTTCTGAAAGGAGTGATAGACAATTATATGGAAGAATATATCCTCAATATCCGTGAGTTTCATTCTAATAACACAACGAAAACCACAGATCTGGATGCTGAAATACGATATGAGTCTCCTGCCTTCACTTTATATGCCAAAACAGCTTATTATAAAGTTCTGAAGGAGGAAGAATATATCAACAGGCTTCTTGAAATTCTGGGAAATAAGACAGATTAATTGCAGCGCCCCATTATTGAACTGCTTTTGAAAGAAAATACACCAACTACAAAAAGATTATGAATATGAACACCAACGAACACAACAAAAAAGCAGAACAGCTGGATGTACACAGTACTTCCAATGAAAATGAAAAACTGACCACCAATCAGGGTTTAAAGATCAATAACAATCAGGATTCTTTAAAAGCCGGAGAACGTGGCCCCTCATTGCTGGAAGACTTTATTCTGCGTGAAAAAATCACCCATTTTGATCATGAGAGAATTCCTGAAAGGGTAGTTCACGCCAGAGGCTCCGGTGCACACGGCGTTTTTAAGCTTACTAAAAGCCTTGCAGAATACACTAAAGCGAAGTTTTTAACAGAACTGGGAAAAGAAACACCTGTTTTTGTACGGTTTTCAACTGTCGCAGGGAGTAAAGGAAGTACCGATCTTGCGAGAGATGTCCGTGGTTTTGCCGTAAAATTTTATACGGAAGAAGGAAATTATGACCTGGTTGCCAATAATATGCCGGTATTCTTTATCCAGGATGCTATCAAGTTTCCTGATCTTGTACACGCTGTAAAACCGGAGCCGGATAATGAAATTCCACAGGCTGCATCCGCCCATGATACATTCTGGGATTTTATTTCACTGATGCCCGAAAGTATGCACATGATCATGTGGCTGATGAGCGACAGAGCGATTCCGCGAAGCCTGAGAATGATGGAAGGCTTTGGTGTACACTCTTTTAAATTTATCAACGAGGCAGGAAAAGTACATTTTGTAAAATTCCATTTTAAACCCAGATTAGGCGTTCATTCCGTAGCCTGGAACGAAGCTCAGATGATTTCCGGAGTAGATTCTGATTTCCATAAGCGGGATCTTTGGGAAGCCATAGAAAACGGGGATTATCCTGAATGGGATTTCGGGGTGCAACTTATTCCTGAAGAGGATGAGCACAAATTTGATTTCGATCTGCTAGACCCTACGAAAATAGTTCCTGAAGAAGAAGTTCCTGTACAGCTCTTCGGAACGTTAACACTTAACAGAAATCCTGATAATTTCTTTGCAGAAACCGAGCAGATTGCATTCCATCCGGGACATATCATTCCAGGAATAGATTTCACCAATGATCCGCTGCTGCAGGGAAGATTATTTTCATATACCGATACTCAGCTTTCAAGACTGGGATCTCCCAATTTCCATGAAATACCGATCAACAGATCTATCAACACGGTTCATAACAACCAAAGAGATGGTCATATGAGGCAGCAGATCGTTAAAGGAAAAAGCAGCTATGAACCGAATTCTATAGGCGGCGGATGTCCTTTCCAGGCGATGATGTCTGAAGGCGGCTTTACCTCCCAGCAGGAAAGGGTTTCCGGAGTGAAGATCAGAGAAAGAAGTAAAAGTTTTGTGGATCATTATTCACAGGCAAAATTATTCTATAACAGCCAGTCTGCACCGGAGAAAACACACCTTCAGAATGCATTGATCTTTGAATTATCAAAAGTAACCCATCCTGAGATCAGGGAAAGACTGGTAGGACAGCTTGCCTATATTGATACAGATCTTGCCTGGAAGGTAGCAGAAAAATTAGGAGTGGAAGTTAAAAAACTGGAATGGCCCAATCAAAGTCTGCCGGCGGACAGTAATATGATAGAACTTCAAAGCGAAGAAAGAGAACCTCATACAAAGATATCCGATGCTTTAAGTATGAAGAATACGGTAAAAAATACAATTAAGAGCCGTAAAATTGGCTTTATTCTGGCTAACGGTGCTGATGGTGGAGCTGTTAATGATCTTAAAGCAAAGCTTGAAGCAGAAGGTGCCAGAGTTGAACTGATTGCAACAAGTGTTGCTCCCGTGAAACTGAATGACGGTTCAGAACTGACTCCCAAACATTCTCTTAGCAGTACGGCAAGTGTCTGTTTTGATGCCCTTGCGATCTGCCCGGGAGAAGATTCCGTAAAAGAGCTGATGATTGCTGAAAACAAACATCTGGTTCTGCATTTCATCAATGAAGCTTATAAACACTGTAAAGCAATTTACTTTGGAAAAGATACGGAGGTGCTTTACCACAATTCCAATGTAGCCGCTAAACAACATGAGGATCCCGGAATCATTACATGGGAAGACGGAGATCCGGCAGATAAATTCATCCAGGCAATTGCCCAACACAGAGTCTGGGATCTTGAAAAGGAGAGAAACGCGTAATCATAAAACACCCTTCACACCAACACCAATCACTTTAAATATTTACATTATGAAAGCAGCCGTTTTTCATTCACCAGGTAACATTACCTGTGATACCGTAGAAGATCCCAGAATTCTGGATGAAAATGATATTATACTGAGAGTAACCTCCACAGCGATTTGTGGCAGTGATCTCCATATGTATTCAGGAGGAATTCCGCAGGCCAGGCCTATGGTAATGGGACACGAATTTATGGGTATAGTAGAAGAGACCGGGAAAAACATCAGTCACCTGAAAGCAGGCGACAGGGTAGTAGTTCCTTTTCCCATTGCTTGTGGAAGCTGTTTCTTCTGTCAGCATGATCTTCCCACTGCATGTGAACATAGTAATCCCGATTATTACGGTCCGGAAGGAGGTATTTTCAAAGAAAAAGGCGGTGCCCTTTTCGGATATACCGACCTGTATGGAGGATATGACGGTGGCCAGGCCCAATATGTAAGAGTTCCCTATGCGAATTTTGGGCCCAGAAAAGTTCCGGAAAGCCTTAGTGATGAACAGGTTTTATTTCTTACTGATATTTTCCCAACAGGCTACACAGGAGTGATGTGGGGAGAGCTTAAAGGAGGAGAAACTGTTGCTGTTTTTGGAGCAGGCCCCGTAGGGACAATGGCCACAAAAAGTGCTGTTCTTCATAACGCCAGGAAAGTTATTGTAATTGATACCCTTCAATACAGATTAGACAGAATCAAAATGCTTACAGGATGCGAAACCATTTTGTGGGAAGATGCTGAAAGCACTATTGAACAGATCAGGGATATGACAGACGGGCGGGGTGCAGATCTTTGTATTGAGGCCGTAGGATTTGAACCGGAAAGAAGCTTTATCGACCGGGCCAAAGCTGTTTTAAACTTTGAAAAAGGTTCTATCAAAGTGCTGGAAGCATGCATGAGCGCGGTACGCAGAGGTGGCATTGTTTCTGTTCTGGGAGTTTATCCCGTTAATTATGACAATTTCAGACTTGGACAAATTTTTGACAAGGGAATTACACTTAAAGCAGGACAGTGCAATGTTCATCCTATTATAGACAAGCTCATGGATTATGTGGTGACCGGAAAAATCACCCTTGATGATGTTATTACCCATCGTTTATCTCTTGATGAAGTAAGCAAAGGATACGAAATTTTTGATAAAAAAGAAGACGGATGTGTAAAGGTCGTTCTTGACCCCTGGAAGCTCGCAGGCTTTTAATTAAAATAAACGATAAACCAATTACTCAAAATTTAATAGTATGGATTTTCAAAAAAATCTTCTCGAATATATAAGTCAGTCACTGATGACCACGGATGAAACCATTTCAATTGCAGAAAGTGTTACTTCAGGGTGTTTGCAGCTGGCTTTTTCACAGATGCCAAATGCTACCATGTTCTACAAAGGAGGAATGACAGCCTATTCTTTGTCAGAAAAAGTAAAATTACTGAAAGTTAACAGGCAGGAGGCCGAAGAATGTGATTGCGTTTCAGAAAATATTGCAGAGACGATGGCTTTAAATGTAGCAAGGCTTTACGAGTCCGACTGGTCTATTGCCACCACCGGTTACTGTACACCAATCCGTAATTCCGGGTATAAAATTTTTGCCTATTTCTCATTTTCTTACAAAGGTGAGATCATCCTGACTAAAAAACTGGAATTACATCCTAAAACTCAAGCCCTGAATGCCCAGCTATATTACACCGAATTTATTTTGGGATGTTTTAAAAGTGAACTCAACAGGCTTTTAATCTTAAAATAAATCTATGGAACGCAAAAATCAATATGCACTCATTACAGGTGCCACCAGCGGTATAGGCTACGAACTGGCAAAACTGTTTGCAAAAGAAGGTTATGACCTTGTTATTGTGGCCAGAGATCATGAAGAGCTGAAAAGAAAAGCCGATGAATTCAAAAATTACGGAGTGAATGTGATCAGCATCTCCAAAAATTTATTCTTGCAGGAAGAAGTTTATTCTCTTTATTCCGAATTAAAAATGAATGGAATAAGCCCTGAAATACTGGTGAATGATGCCGGGCAGGGAGTGTACGGGAAATTTCAGGATACGGATATCCACAGGGAAGTAGACATTGTTCAGTTAAATATCATTTCAGTCATCATATTGACCAAACTGTTTTTAAAGGACCGGCTGCCCGAGGGGTCAGGAAAGATTTTAAATCTGGCATCTGTAGCCAGCAAAGCTCCCGGCCCGTGGCATTCGGTATATCACGGTACTAAAGCATTTGTATTATCATGGTCTGAGGCCATCCGTGAAGAGCTGAAAGATTCCGGAATTACAGTGACGGCTCTTTTACCGGGACCTACCGATACCGATTTCTTTAATAAAGCGGATATGAACAGAAGCAAAATACTTGAAGACCCAGATAACCTGGCATCTCCGGAAGAAGTGGCTGCTGATGGTTATCATGCTCTGATGAATGGTGATGATAAAATAATATCCGGTCTAAAAAATAAACTTTCTGTAGCAATGGCGAATATAGCCAGTGACAGTATGGCGGCTCATAGAATGGCAGAAATGCAGAAACCTTCAACAGAAGAATAAAAAGACTTATGATAGGAAAATTAGACAATAAAACAGTTTTGATTACCGGTGCAGACAGCGGAATAGGAAAGGCTGTAGCCCTTCTTTTTGCTCTGGAAGGTGCAGATATTGCCATTATTTATCATTCCAGTGACAACGATGCAGGAAGAACAAAAGCGGAAATTGAGAATCTGAATAGAAAATGTATCATTTTCAAAGGAGATATCAATGATTATGATTTTTGTGAAGAAACGGTAAAAGAAGTGATCTCGGTATTCGGAAAAATTGATATTCTCATTAATAATGCCGGAATTCAGTTTCCTGCGGAAAGTATTGAGCAGCTTGAAGAGAAAAACATCAGGCAAACCTTTGATTCCAATATTGTCGGAATGATTTTGTTAACAAAAGTAGTATTTCCCTATTTAAAAGAGGGAAGCTGCGTTATCAATACCACTTCCGTTTCCGCGTATCAGGGACATCCTGAACTTCTTGATTATTCTGCAACAAAAGGCGCTATTGTTTCCTTCACCCGTTCTCTTGCACTGCAGGCAAAACCCAAAGGAATCAGGATTAATGCCGTTGCCCCGGGACCTGTGGCTACACCGCTTACCGAAGAAACTTTTGATGAAAAGAAAGAAAATCCCAATAAACCTCCTTTGGAGAGAAATGCGACTCCTGAAGAAATCGCTTTCAGTTTCCTGTTTCTGGCAGGTGATGACGCGTCACAGATTACGGGCCAGGTACTGCACCCCAATGGAGGACTGATAGTAAACGGATAAAGTATATAAAAGTATAAACATCAAAATATTTAAATATGAAAACTACAGCACTTATTTTAGGCGTTATCAGCCTTTTTGCTTTTACTTCCTGCCGATGTAATATTGATGAAGACGAAAACAAGAAAAGGGATCAGAAAAGCAGTTCATCCAATACCGATAAATCCGGTCTACCCGAAAGTGATACCCTGAGTATCAGATAAATTAACAATAAAAAATTCTGATGATGTACAGAGACGGTGCAAGAAAAAGTATTTGGCAGGAAGAGATCAGAAAATTTTCTACAGAAACGGATCTCAGCTCATTATTTGATGTTGCCATTGTAGGAGGTGGAATTACAGGAGTTTCAACAGCGCTGAAACTTCAGGAATCCGGAAAGAAATGTGTTATCCTCGAAGCAGCCAATATAGGATTTGGAACTACCGGCGGTACAACGGCCCATTTAAACGATTTTTTTGATACAACCTTTAATCAGGCCATCCGTGATTTTGGACTGGATAATGCCCAATTGTATGCACAATCCGGAACTGATGCCATCGGTATTATTGAAGGTAATATTGAGAAATATCAGATCAGCTGTGATTTCACAAGAAAGTCCGCATACCTTTTTGCCCTGGATGAAAAACAGGAAGAACAGTTAAAAGATATTGTAGAAGGAGCAGCCAAGGTAGGTCATGAAATGAGTTATGTGAATGAAATTCCTTTTCCCATCCCATTCAGAGAAGCGGTGCTTATTCCAGGGCAGGGGCATTTTCATCCTGTAAAATATAGTAAAGCGCTCTGCGAAGCTTTTATAAAACTGGGCGGCTCTATCGTAGAAAACTGCCATTGTGAAGAACATGATGAACAAAATGATTTTGTTGTTTTGAAAACTTCAAAAGGGGAAATAAAGGCCGCAAATGTAGTCTATGCTACCCATATTCCGCCTGGAGTTAATCTTCTTCATTTTACAAATGCTCCCTACAGAAGCTATGCCATGGCTTTTACCATGAAAAATGACAAATATCCGTGGGAGCTGGGTTATGATCTTTGTGAGCCCTATCACTATTACCGTATTCAGAATATTGAAGGCGAAAATCTATTGATTGCAGGAGGAGAAGATCACAAAACAGGGCATGCTGATGATACCGGAGAATGTTTTTCAAGACTTGAAAATTATGTCAGAAAATATTTTGAGGTAGAAACAGTCTATTACAGCTGGTCCAGCCAATATTACGAGCCAGTGGACGGATTTCCCTATATAGGAAAACTTCCCGGAAGCAAAGAAAGAATTTTTGTGGCTACAGGCTTCAGAGGAAACGGAATGATTTTCGGAACACTTTCGTCACAGATCCTGCATGACCTTATCCTCACAGGAAAAAGTAAATATGGCGACCTGTTTAATCCTTCCAGAATCAAACCTGTTGCAGGATTTTCGGATTTTGTGAAAGAAACGGCAACGGTAGCTTTTGATTTTGTAAAAGATAAAATTTTAACCGAGAAAATTGAGTCTTTTTCAGAAGTCGGTGAAGGGGAAGCAAAAGTGATCAGATATGAATCAGAATCTTATGCCCTTTACAAAGAAAATGACGGCACTTTACATCTGCTCAGAAGTACCTGTCCACACGCAGGATGTGAAGTCCGGTGGAACAGTGCGGAGCTGAGCTGGGATTGCCCATGTCACGGTTCACGGTTTAATGTCAACGGAAAAATCCTTACCGGACCCACCACAAAGAACCTCCAGAAGGTATTCCCTTATCAAAAACGTGATTCATAAACTCCAAACTTTAAACCTTAAACTTTAAATATTGAATTCTAACCTTTAAACTCAGAACTATGTCACGCACCAGTTTCCTGTATCGCAACAGCTTAAGTATTGTTCTGATTACTCTGATGATTATTTTTCTTGCAGGACAATTTTTTATGGGCTGGAAAACAGAAAATAAAGAACTCATTGAAAACGGCCAGCCTGTTTTAAAGATCGGTGAATACATCCATAGCGGTCACTTTATACAGGCTACTTTTGAAAACTGGGAAAGCGAATTTCTCCAGATGATGCTGTATGTTTTATTAACGATTTCTCTGAGGCAAAAAGGCTCCAGTGAATCAAAATCTATGACAGAAGAGGAAGATGTTGACAAAGAACCTGTACCACACCCCAAAGCGCCGTGGCCTGTGAAAAAAGGCGGAATATGGCTGAAACTCTATAAACATTCATTATCAATTGCCTTTGCTCTCCTTTTTCTGGCGAGTTTCATTTTGCATTTCTATGGTAGTCTTAAGGATTTTAATGATGAACAAATGATGAAAGATAAACCTGCAGTAACGACCATTCAATACATTTCAGAATCGCGGTTCTGGTTTGAGTCTTTTCAAAACTGGCAGAGTGAATTCCTGGCGGTTGCTTCCCTGGTTCTTCTTTCTATATGGCTTCGTGAGAAAGGCTCTCCGGAATCAAAACCCGTTGATATGCCTCATGATGAAACGCCTTGATTTTTATTCACTTTCGGCTTTGTCTGCATAATGGCAAAATATGACGATGTAAAAGCTGACAAACTCTGATAGCCCACTTTATAGGCTACTTCACTCAACGTGTACTGTCTGGTATCTATCAGTTCAATACTTTTTAAAATCCTTGTCAGCTGAAGGTATTTCTGTATCGTAATTCCCGTTTCATTTTTAAAAATTCTCTGGAGACTCCTCACAGACATTTGTGCTTTTTCTGCAAGAGCATCCATGTCCGGATTATATTTAAAATTGGAATTAATTTCATTGCATACAGGAATCAGTCTTGAATCCGTAGGAACAGGAATCTGCAGACTGCTGCTTTCTTTGCAGAAATTGGGAAGACTTTTTAAAATAGCTTTGAAAAACAGATCCTGTTCTTCATTTTCATCCAATAACTGGTTCCATTTTGAGGCATATAAAAGCATTTCCTTTAAAACAGCAGGAACAGCAAATACCTGAACATGCCGGTAAAATTCATCTTCAAAAACAGATCTGAACAGGAATACCATCAGATTTACTGTTTGTGCCTCAGAAGTAATTTTATGGGCTTTTTCCGAAGGAATCCAGATGACATGATGCTGGGGGACAAGATAAATTTTCTGGTCGATATGGAAGTACTGGTAGCCTTCTTCCACAAAAGTGAGCTGAGCCCGGCTGTGCTTGTGCTCATAATCATCATGTTTCCAGTTTTTTTCACACCATACATAAGCTTCCTTGTTGATAGAATCTACAAAGTGGCTTTCCGTTTTTTCAATCAGTCCGCATTTCATTTTGTCGTTTTGAATGTATATTTTGGCAAATTTAATAAAAACGACAATAGTAATTTTGTACTGTCACTGTCATGGTTACAGGATTTAACAAATAAAAAACCTATATCTTATTCAGAATGAAAAAACTATGTCTTTTTTTTATCTTAATTTTATTATCAAATACCACCCACATCATGGCACAAAATAAAGCTAACATACTGGTTCTTATTCATTCGGACAATGGCGGAACCTACGAACTGGCTAAAGAACTCGCCAAAGGAATTGAAAGTGAAAATAACGCAGTTTCCCATATAAAGCTTGTCAAAGCATCACAAAATCCACACCTGAAAAATCTTCCGGTTGCAACACCAGATGAGCTGACCCATTATGATGGAATCGCTTTTGGTTCACCGGTTTATTTCGGAAATATCAGCACAGGAATGAGTGAATTTTTATCCGGAACTGTTCAGCTCTGGACCAATCATGCTCTGGAAGGAATTCCGGCCACTGTTTTTATGTCAGCAGGAAGCGGAGCAGGAAAGGAGCTTGCTCTTCAGGCTTTCTGGAACAGCCTTGCCGTCCACGGAATGGTTCTTGTGTCTAATGGAATACGTGGAACAGAAGAACTGAACAAAGCCATTCCGCAAGGAAATACTGTTTTGGGAATTACCAGCATGGCTTCTTTAAAAGATGTGGAAAGACCTACGAAAGGAGAGCGGAATATGGCTGAAATTCAGGGAAGAAATTTTGCAAAAATAGCATTGGCATTAAAAGATACGCACTCTAAAAAAACGCTGGCTGTTACGGAAAGTCATCAGAATTTCAGTGAAATATTAAAACAGAAAAACATTATTCTTCCACAGGTTCCAAAGCCGGCGGGAAATTATCAGCCGTTCGTCCGTTCCGGAAATCTTGTATTTATCAATCAGGTTGCTTTAAAAGACGGTAAAATTTTCAATCCGGGTAAATTAGGTGTTGAAGTAAATGAGCAGCAGGTAAAAGATGCTGTAAAAGTAACCATGCTGAATGTGATTTCAGTGTTAAATGAAGCTGTGGGAGGAGATTTGAGCAGAGTAAAACAATGCGTGCAGCTTACGGGAATTTTCAATACAAAAGATGATTATACAAAACATGCTGATCTGATGAATGTGGCTTCTGATCTGGCTGTTGAAATCTTCGGGGAAAAAGGAAAACATGCCAGAGCTACCTTGGGAGCTTCTTCCATTCCTGTGGGCTCTTCCGTAGAGATTCAGGCGGTTTTTGAAGTGGAATAGTTTTCCAGTCTAAACAACAAAGTCACGCATCTTTGTAAATCTGTGGGAGAAATATTTATTTTACCACAAAGTTTAAAACACTTAGGTTGACTTAAGTAACAGATAAGCTGCTGAGAAGTTCACATAAGTCAAAAAAATCTTTGCTTTTGTGATTGCACAACAACCGTGTAAATCCGTGAAATTAAAAACCGGAGATAACCTCTGCGATAACAGGGATACTTTGCTCCAGCTGCTCTTCAGAAAGTGCTCCGTAACTTAACCGGAATCCGTTTACCTGGCTTTTACTGTATTGTTTAGGATGAATAATCTTAATATTTTTTTCCAGTAAAAGCTTTGTTACAGCATCCCAATCCAGTCTTGTTTTGGGAACAATCCAAAAGGCAAGGCCTCCTTCAGGCAAAGTAAAATCGGCAATATTTTTCATGTATTTTGTCAACAGTTCAAAGACAAAATCTCTTTTGTTTTTATAATGAACAGTGGCCTTTCTGATGTGCTTTTTTATGGCTCCTTCTTTAATCAGCTGGAGAACTGCCTGTTCCATGATAACATCTCCATGTACATCAATAATTTTTCTCAGATCACCAATTCTTTTTAATAGTTCCTGATTTTTAGTGGCCAGATAACCGATCCTTAGAGCCGGAGCTACCACCTTGCTTAAAGTTCCGATGTACACATAATTGTGCAGTTCGGGAAAGCTTGAAATCGGGAGAATTGGGCGGTATCCGAAGTGAAACTCATTATCATAATCATCTTCAATAATGGTTATATTGTATTGGTTGGACAGCTCAATTAATTGTAATCGTCTTGCCAGACTCAAAGTAACTGTAGTAGGGTATTGTCTGTGAGGAGTAATATACAGGGCTTTAATATTCTGATGTTGCTTTAAAAGCTTTTCAACAGTCTCCATATGGATTCCTTCCTGATCTACAGGGACCGACAAAAGCTTTGCTCCTGCATACTCAAATGCCTGCCATGCAGGCTGATACCCCGGATCTTCCACAATAACAATGTCTCCGGGATTTAAAAGTGTCTGAGCGGTCAGGAACATTCCCATCTGGCTGCCCCTTGTAATGGAAATTTCATTTTCATCAATATGCATTCCACGCTGATGGTTGAGCATCTGGGAGATCATTTTTCTGAATTCTGTGTCACCGTGTTCATTTCCATATCCCATCATCTGCCACTTGGCTTTGATGCCGAAAATTTGTCTGTAGGCTCTGGCCAGTTCTGTCACAGGAGCAATTTTACTGTCGGGATGTCCATCATCGAAATTGATTACAATTCCACTAGACATTACCTGCTGATGATGTGGGTAATGTAATGCCTCTGCATTCTTTTCATGCAAAGCTGGAAGTCTTTCCGATACGAAAATCCCTTTCCTTTCTCTGGAAATTACCCACTCTTCATTGATCAGTACCTGATAGGCTTCTACAACAGTATTCCTGTTAATTTTCAAGGTCTGGGCAAGATTCCTGCTTCCCGGAAGTGCATCTCCGGTTTTTAACCTTCCTGAACGTATATCAGAGATGATCGTATCCGCAATCTGTAGATAAACTGCTTTTTCAAGCTTTTTATCAATTTCTAATTCTAATTTCCAAGGGCGCAACATCTGGACTATCTATTTATATAAAAACTGAATCATTTAAACAGTCCAAAGATAGAATAATTTTGTCATGCAATAAAGCACAAAACCCTAATAATTTAAAATCATGGACAAGAAACAATTCAGTTCTAAAGACTTCCACGAAACCTTTGCAAGACCAAAGTATGTAAAACCGAGTCATTTGATTCATAAAAATGTAGAAAATGCAGGAGAACACAATCAGTTTTCAACAGAAAGAAAACACCCGGTTTTTTTTGTGGATCTTCCGAGTAAAAATGTAAGCATGACGATTGGCGGGCTTATCCCCGGACAACAAACCAACAGACACCGCCACACTTATGAAACCGTTTTATTTGTCATTGAAGGGAAAGGATGGACAGAAGTAGAAGATGAAAAAGTATATTGGGAAGCCGGAGATGCGGTATATATTCCTTCATGGGCATGGCATAAACACCAGAATCTCAGCGATACGGAACCTGCCAAATATATTGCCTGCGAAAATGCGCCTCAGCTGCAGAACTTAGGGGTTGCCCTAAGAGAGGAAGAAGGCAGAGATCTATAGTACCAGAGCTTTAAGCCATTAAGAATTTTGTATGCTAATTATTGATACCGGATATGATTTTTCCTTTCAAAGCGAAACTATGCTCAATATTTTCTTAATGGTTTAAAATTATTTTCAAATTTTAAAACAGTAAACATGACAAATGTTCCATTCAAAGGGATAATTGCTTATCCCATAACACCTTTTGACCAAAGTGAAAAAGTAGATATTCCTCTTTTTAAACACCTGGTAGAAAGACTGATCACTTCCGGAAGCCACGGCATTGCTCCATTGGGAAGCACAGGGGTAATGCCTTATTTATCTGATGAAGAAAAAGAAGAAGTTACGGAAGCTACTTTACAGCAGGTAAAAGGCAGAATTCCAACGCTTGTAGGTGTATCCAACCTTACCACTGAGAAAACCATTCATCATGCTCAGTTCGCAGAAAAAGCAGGAGCCGATGCGGTGATGATCATTCCTATGAGCTACTGGAAACTTACCGATGATGAAATTGTAACGCATTATGATGCGGTAGCACGCAAAATATCGATTCCGATTATGGCATATAATAATCCGGCAACAAGTGGAGTAGATATGTCTCCGGCTTTGCTGAAAAGGCTGCTTGAAATTCCCAACGTAACGATGATTAAAGAAAGTACAGGAGATGTTCAGAGAATGCATTACCTGGGAAGAGAACTGGGAGAAGATGTTGCATTCTACAACGGTTCCAATCCTTTGGCTCTGGCGGCATTTTCCGCGGGAGCAAGGGGTTGGTGTACGGCAGCTCCTAATCTTATTCCTGAACTGAATATCAGCCTTTATAATGCGGTGGAAGAAGGTGATCTTGAAAAAGCAAAAATGATTTTCTATCAGCAGTTTGACCTTTTAAAATTTATTGTAAACAAAGGATTGCCGAGAGCAGTGAAATCAGGTCTTAATATTCTGGGAGAAGACGGCGGTAATTTACGAAGTCCTTTAAAACCTTTACACGAAAAAGAAACCGAAGAATTAAAAAATATTATTGCAACCCTTATTAATTAGTAAAATCGTATGAAAAAATCCATTTTTTACCATGCAGGATGCCCTGTATGCATCAGTGCTGAGCATGATATCGTTAACCTTATAGGTTTGGAAAATGTAGAAATTGTCCATTTGGGTAATGACAGAAGCAAAATTGAAGAGGCTGAAAAAGCGGGTGTAAAATCTGTACCAGCTTTAGTAACTCCCAACGGGAATGTGCTTCACATTAATTTTGGAGCGTCTATAGAGGATGTGAAAAATTAGAATATCATTAATATTGTATAAACGGCTCAAACTTTTGAGCCGTTTTTAGTATTGAAAAACGCAAGGGCGCAGAGCAAATATATGCGTCGTGTTATAAGGCGCGAGGATTTTATCTCCGATAAAATTGAATGCTGCTGATTTTATCTCTCGCAGATTATACAGATTACGCAGATAATTACACAGAAATATGCTTAATTTGCAGCATCTGCGAGAGAATTATTTTTATTCAGAACTTTTTAAATCGTTGCATTTCCTTCTACACCATCCGAATTATCAGTTTTATTTCCTGTGATTGCGGCCGCAACAAAACTAAACAGACTTACCAGTTTTCCTGCTTTGGTATCCCAGTAATAGGTTTCTTTAGGTTCCACACGGATAATCGTAACATTGGGATCGTCTTTACCATCAAACCAGGCCTTAGCCATTGGAGACCATTTATCTTCTATGGTTGCTTTGTCCTTATAAACAGAAGCTTCTCCATACACCGAAAGATATTGGGCGTCGCTGTTGTTCATAAAAAACAACTGTACTCTCCGGTCTTCTTTGATTTCAAAATTCTTATTACTGGTTCCACTGCTGATAAACCACAAATTTCCGCTGTCGTCTGTTTCCTGAAGAGTCATTGGTCTTGAATTCACAGGAACGGTTTCCAGTTCTGTACAGAACATACATATTCTTGCTTTTTCTGACAGTTCTTTGATCTTTTTGATCGCTTCAAGGTGGGTAAGGTTTTCTGTTGACATATTCTTATATTTTAGTGATTGGTAAGTGGTATGAGATTCAAATACCTGACCAAAAGAGGATAAAGTGTGGTATCTTACATAAATTTCTTTTCGTTTTTGGAAATCACAACGAAGCAGGATAAGTGTAAATTCCACATAAAGTTCAAGAATATTATCAATTTTTATCTCTCGCAGATCACTCAGATTTTGCAGATGATTCTGTAGATTTCTGGGTAATTGACAAAATACGCGAGAGAATTATATATTTGATTTTACATCTCCTAAATTCCGATATTGTCTTTTTCTGCCTATAAGTTTTACGTAAATTTGATGGATGCAGATTTCGCCCCCCAAACACTTAGCTCCTTATATCAGACATTATATCTTTTTGGAAAATTCCAAAGAGGATATAAAAAGTTTAAGGCTCTTTACGGATGGAAGTTCCGGATTGATACTATCCGGAGACATGAATCTGTATTCCGGTATTTCTGAGGACCGAATGCCATATTCCTTTTTCTATGGTATATTAAACGGTTACAGGGATTTCTTTTCAAAAGGTAAATTTTCTCTTATGGCCATAGTATTTCAACCTTATTTTTTGAATATTCTTTTGAAAACTTCTGCCGAAGAAATTCGCAATCAGATAATTTCCGTGGAAGATGTTTTGAAAAATAAGCTGGAATTGTTTCAGGAGAAATTGTTTAATAAAGAGAATCCTTTAGCCATAATCAATGATCTGAATATCTTTTTTACCCGTTTTCTATCTGAACGAATGAGTACAGATTATCATTTAATAACAGCTACACAACAATATCTTCTTCAAAGTAAAGGTTCTGTATCCTCCAAAGATTTGCAGCATTTCACAGGATATTCTGAGCGTCATTTAGAACGGAAATTTAAATATCATATGGGAATTTCTCCAAAAAAATACGGAAATATCATCCGTCTTCATTACTTTTTAAGCCTTCTGAATAATGGGATTGATGATAACAATATGACCACACTTTCGTACCAAGCTGGATATTCAGATCAGTCTCATCTTATCAGGGAATTTAAAAATAATATCGGGCTTACTCCTAGACAATATTTACATACAGAAAATAAAATGGCGGTTAATTTTATTGAACTGTAAACCGGTATGGCGGTTTTGTACAATTTTTAAGAAGCAACACAGCCTAGTTTTGCTTAAAAAAGTATGAATATTAAAATTTCGACGGCACAATTTGAAAACAAAAGCGGTGATAAAGTTTATAACCTATCCGTTATAGAAAAACTAGCTGGTGAGGCAGCATCCAAAGGGTCTCATGTAATTACCTTCCATGAATGCTCCATTACAGGCTATACTTTTGCCCGGAAGCTTTCCAGAGAACAGCTTCTTGATATTGCAGAACTTATTCCGGATGGTGAGAGTCTTAAAAGACTACAGGAGATTGCTAATCAATATAATATCACCATACTGGCCGGATTGTTTGAGAAAGATGAACATGATAACCTCTTCAAGGCTTATGTTTGTGTTGATAAAAATGGACTGAAGGCGAAATACCGAAAACTGCATCCTTTTATCAATCCGCATCTCACACCAGGCAATGGGTATTGTGTTTTTGATATTATGGGCTGGAAATGTGGAATTCTTATTTGCTATGATAACAATATTACTGAAAATGTGAGAGCTACAAGACTTTTGGGTGCAGAAATTATTTTTATGCCCCATGTTACGATGTGTACGCCTTCCACAAGGCCGGGAGCAGGTTTTGTAGATCCTCAGCTTTGGGAAAACAGGGTAGCAGATCCAACCTCTTTACGTCTGGAATTTAATGGAATGAAGGGCCGGGACTGGCTGATGAAGTGGCTTCCGTCCAGAGCGTATGACAACGGAGCGTATATTGTTTTTTCAAACCCAGTTGGTATGGATGATGATCAGCTTAAAAACGGGTGTTCCATGATTATAGATCCTTTTGGAGATGTGATTGCAGAATGTCACTCATGGGAAGACAGTTTTGAATCAGCAGTTATTACTCCTGAAAAACTTACTCAGGCAGGAGGATATCGCTATATTAAAGCCAGAAGACCTGAATTATACAGGGATATCATTGGGCAGGAACATTCATCAGAACAAAAAGTAGTTTGGCTTACTGATAAAACTCTTTAAAAAATTGAATCTCTCCTGTCAATTATGTGCGGAAGAGATTCATTGCTTATGGATGAATCGTTTTCTGGAGATCGGTCCAGGCACCTCCATTGTAGATATGTTTAAAGCCTCTTTCTTTCAGGATATTCTCTGCTTTTACACTTCTGAGTCCGTGAGAACACACTGTGATGTATGTTTTTTTCGGGTCCAATTCTACATATCGTTCTCTGATGGTTCCTAAAGAAATATTCACAGAACCTTGTATATGCCCTGTTTCATATTCCTTTTCCGTTCTTACATCCAAAATTACAGCTCCTTTTTTGAGGAGTTCCGTCAAGCCATTATCTAAAGTCTGGAATCGGTAAATTCTGTAGACTATATACAAAATAAGAGCTATTCCACAGAATATAAAAGACTTTTCATAGCTTACTCAGAATTTTTTTGTCAATATAAAAAGTACCAAACGGAATAAAGCAGGCCAAAATAACTTTCCATGTTATTTCTTTAAATTTCCAGTTCTGCTCTACGCCCACGCTCAGTGTATTGAACAGGAAGAGTAGGAATAACGTCCCGTGAACAGGACCAATAAGTCTTACCCATAAAGGATTGTCCATCCAGTATTTTATAGGGACTGCAATAAATACAAGTGTCAGCAAGGAAATTCCTTCCAAAATAGCCAGAATCCTAAGCCTGCCAATCTTTGTTTTAAATAAATCTATCATAATTATCTGAAATAAGGTCTGTTTGCAAAAGGAGAAAAAGGCCAGGGGATGACAATGAAAATAATAGCCAATGCTATAGAAAACCAGATCCCCATCGTTTTGAATTTTTCTTTATCCGAAAGTCTTCTTTTAGCCAGCGCTGAGCCAATTGTGATAATGACAATCGCTGTAATCATCAGTACGATATGGATTAACCCGAAAAACAGATGTTCAAATGAATCTTTAGCTTCATTAAAATGTTTCCAGAAGTATTGAATCACAGGGCTTTTGAGATAAAAAATCATGCCTATAATCAGCTGGATATGAGCAATTGTAGCCGTCCAGTGTCTCACAGAATTGTCGGATGCTGTAAACTTCCGGTCTGAGAAATATCCTTTAAAAGCCCGGAAAATTGCGTAGACTAAACTTATTAAAACCAGCCAACGGGTTTGGGAATGTAGAAAAGTCAGGGTTTGGTACATGGGTTATTTTTTGAACAGAGCAAAGGTAAAACAAAAACATACTAATTAGTATGTTTTTTAATAAAAAAATTACTGAAGGCTTTTAAAATAAGACTTAAGTCCTTTTAAATAAGTGAGATATACTTCTTTTGAGTTTTCAAGTTTGCCCAGATTTCTTACTCCCCAATATCCAGAAATCACAAAAACACTCACTTCTTTTGCACTTACTTCTTTTTTGATTAATCCGGCATTTTTACCTTTTTCAATACTTTCTGCAAGCGCCAGTTCCCATTCTTTTGACAGTTCGTGAAGAGCCTGAGTAAAGGCATTATGCCATGGAGCCATTTGCTGCACAAAATTGGAAGTAGGGCAGCCGTATTCCACTTTTAAAAAATCATTTTCCATCAAAAGATGGTGCATGATATCATAAATGCTTTTTAAAGAATCCGGATTGTTGTGAAGAGTGTTAATGAAAGTTTTTCTGAAGTTGGGTTTCATCAGATCGGTGATAATAGCCAGCCCCATTTCATCTTTGGTTTTAAAATGATAATAGAACGCACCTTTCGTCACCTGAGTCGTTGCAATAATTTCATCAATGCTTGTAGTCTGAAAACCTTTCACATAGATCAATTCGAACGCTTTCTGGAGAATAGTAAGACGGGTTGCTTCTGATTTCTTCATTAAACTGCTGATTATTGTTGCAAAGAAACAAATTTTACAGGGAAAACAAAACTATCATTATTCTGATACTTTGATAGAATTTAAATAATTTTTATAATACAAATATTCATCGGAAATTTGCCTTGTCAATATCTACAAAATTATAAGACAATGAATTTTCAAAAAGAAATACAGATCAATACTGAAGCACAGACAGCCAAAAGAGGTCTTCCTGCTGCTTTATGGGCATTAACAATAAGTGCCTTCGGAATAGGAACTACGGAATTTGTCATTGTAGGACTTCTTCCCACCGTAGCTTCAGACCTCGGAATTACCATTCCTTCAGCAGGGCTTCTGGTAAGTCTTTATGCGATAGGAGTAGCTATCGGAGCACCGATCTTAACAGCACTTACAGGGAAAATGCCGCGTAAGATGCTGCTGGTATCGATCATGCTGCTATTCGTTATTGGAAACGGGCTGGCTTCAATTGCGCCCAGCTTTATAACATTAGTGTTAGCCAGAATACTTACAGGATTGGCCCATGGGGTTTATTTTTCTATAGGTTCTACCATTGCAGCTTCACTGGTTCCTGAAGAGAAAAGAGCTACCGCAATTTCCATTATGTTTGCCGGACTTACACTCGCCATAGTAACGGGAGTTCCGCTGGGAACATTCATAGGACAGCATTTCGGCTGGAGAGCAACTTTCATCGGGGTTTCGATCCTTGGAGTTATCGGACTGGTTGCCAGCTTGTTACTGGTTCCTAAAAATCTTAAAAATGGAAAAACAGCTTCTTTAAAAAGCCAGTTTAAGGTACTGGGCAACAAGCGTTTGATATTTGCTTTTTTAATGACTGCAATGGGATATGGAGGTACGTTTGTGGTATTTACGTATCTGTCACCTATTTTACAGAAAATTACACTATTTCAGGAATCTACAGTCACTTTTATTCTTTTGATTTATGGAATTGCCATTGCCCTGGGAAACCTGATTGGAGGAAAAGTAGCCAATAAAAATCCTCTGAATGCCCTTTTATGGATGTTTGCTGCACAGGGATTGGTATTGCTGGCGTTTTATTTCACTGTAAACAGCCCGGTTTTCAGTATCGTTACACTTTTCCTTCTGGGAGCATTATCATTTGCTTCGGTTCCCGGACTTCAGCTGTTGGTAGTCCAGATTGCAGAAAAAGAACTGCCCGGAACTGAAGACGTTGCTTCGGGGATTAATATTGCTGCTTTTAATATTGGTATTGCCATCGGATCTTATGCAGGAGGAATGATTGTGACATCCTCTTTAGGACTGGCAAGTACACCATGGATAGGAGCTTTGTTCCTGTTGGTTACGGTTTTTATAACCATCTACAGTATCCGTGTAAGCAAGAAAAATATATAGTTTTTTACCCATGTCAAGGTTTCAAACCTTGACATGGGTAACTTTTTTAAGTAGAAAATATCATCAAATCTCATAAATATCTGCATCCGTAAACACAAAAAATGTACTTTTCTTAGGCAGATTTTTAGTGTCCAGTCCTGTAAATTCACTGAATGCAGGCAGTAATAACTGATTGCTGCTTAAAGCAAAACAGGGAAGCCTGATATTCTTTACCGCAGAATTCAGTACAATTCCCGGATGGATATGTCCGGTGATCTGAAATCCGGATCTGGATGCATCAAAATCATGAATGAACGTAAAATCATTTATTTCCAGCCATTCAGCTTTATGATTAAAACATAACTTTTTTTCCAGCGTTTTTGAAATCCGGTCATGATTTCCTTCAATAAGATAAAACTCAATATCAGGGTATTGATTTTTCCAAATACAGAATTCATCCACATCAGAATTGTCTCCGGCATGAAGTAAATCTCCAACCACTACAAACTTTTCCGGCTGAAAATATTCAATCAAAGCGGATAATCTTTCCAAATCACTTTTCATAATATGATTGGCAAGTGCAATGCCATTTTTTCGGAAATGAGCGGTTTTCCCGATGTGAAGATCAGAAAGTATCAATGCCTTTTCTTTTTGCCAGAATGCAGCCCGCTGATTGGTCAGAATGAAAGTTTCATTTTGAATGGAAATATTTTTAGTTGCTATAAACACTTGATAGATTGAAAAATTGAAGGTTTAAAGGTAAGCTATTTAAACCGGATCAGCTAACTTTCCGGCTGACGTGAAATTTTTCATCAAAAATATAAGTCAGAGGAAAACCCGTAGCAATCTCTCTTTCTAAAATCTCTTCGGGAGAAAGATGCTCCAGATACATAATTAAGGCACGAAGGCTATTTCCGTGGGCCACAATTAATACATTTTTGCCTTGTTTCAATAACGGCTGTATCTCTCGTTCAAAATAAGGGATCACTCTGTTATAAGTGTCTTTAAGACTTTCTCCGCCGGGAGGAACTACATCGTAAGACCTGCGCCAGATGTGAACCTGTTCGGCTCCATATTTCAGCGCGGTGTCTGCTTTATTTAATCCTTCAAGGTTTCCATAACAGCGTTCGTTGAGTGCTTTATCTTGAATGACAGGAATATCAGGATTTCCAATGACATCCAAAATGATAGAGAGGGTATGCTGTGCTCTGATGAGTGCAGAAGTAAAAGCGATATCAATTCTTTCTCCTTTCAAGGCAATACCCGCTTTTTTTGCTTCTTCAATACCCGCTTCTGTTATATCGATATCTTTCCAGCCTGTAAATCTGTTTTCAAGATTCCAGAGTGACTGCCCGTGACGGACCAGGAACAATTTTTCCATTTTAAATTTTATTAAACTACTAATAAGGTATATTCTAAGTTACGATGATTATTTAAGCTTATCAAGAAAATTAACATAGAATATTAGGCTAAGAATAGGATTAAAATTGAAGGAAGCTTAGGAGTTCATTTATGAAATATCACTTATATCAGACAGTTTCAACATTCTTTTAATTCTTGCATCCAGACCTTCGCTGGAAAGCGTTTGTCTTAAGCTGTCTACTTTAATCGGAAAACTCAGCGGTGTAAAGGAACGGGAATGTTTTAAAATAATTTCCGATTTTTCAATTCTTTTAAAAGCCTCTACAAGCCTTTGTTCCTGAAGCTGCATATTAAAAACTTCTGTATACGCCTGCTTTATTAAAAAATGATTGGAATCATGGTCTTCCAATACTTTAAAAATTAATCCTGCAGAACTTTGCAGCGATTTGTTGGAGCGTTGCTGCCCTGCATAATTTTGAATGACCATTCCTGAAATAACGGCAATATCACGGAACTTCCTTCGGGCCATTTCCGCAGAATTGATGCTTGCAATGACATCATTCATCAGGTTTTCTCTGGTTAAAATCTGCTGTAGATTATCCTCATGTAAAGGGATTTCCTTATCGCTGAACAGCTCAAATCCATAATCATTCATGGCCATGGAAAAAGAAATAGGAGCGAGCTTTGAGATTCGATAGGCAATCAGAGCGGCCATGACTTCATGCACAAGACGCCCTTCAAAAGGATACATGAACAAATGGTAACCTTCGCGGTTCTTGATCATTTCCACCAGAAATTCATCTTCTTTGGGAATATGGGAGCGGGTTTCCTGATTGATCAGTAAAGGATGCAGAAACTTCAGTTCTTTTTCAGAAGCTTTCGGACTTAATGCATGGGAGAGTTTTTCTCTTAAAAAATGACCCAGATTGGAACTTAGCGGCAGCCTTCCGCCAAGATAACTTGGGACTAAAGCTTTTCCTTTAGCGGCTCTTACGTAGACTGTCATATCTTTAATCATGGCGACCTCGAGCGTTCTTCCGGCCAGAATAAATTTTTCTTCTTTTTTGAGTTTTGAAATAAAATATTCCTCAATCATTCCAATATAGCCTCCGGATATGAATTTCACTTTCAGCATGGCATCACTTACAATCACGCCCATATTCATCCGGTGAAGCATTGCAATTTTCCTTGAAGTGACTTTATACAGACCGTCTTCCATAATGACGATCTTGTGGAATTCTTCATAGTTTTTTAATACAGTGCCGCCAATGGTCAGGAATTCGAGAATGCTTTTCCATTCCTCATCCAGCATTTCCTGAAAAGCATACACTTTTTTGATTCTTCCATAGAGTTCATCAGGATAAAAGCCATCTCCAACAGCAAGTGTCATAAGAAACTGAACCAAAACATCGAAACAAAGGACCTGGGGTTCCCGTGGCTCAACAACTTTCTGTTTTACGGCTTCTTTTAACGCTGAAACTTCGATCAGTTCTAAAGAATGGGTCGGAACGCAATAGATTTTTGAGGTTTCAAAAGGGGAGTGGCCGCTGCGTCCTGCTCTTTGAAGGAAACGGGCAACTCCTTTGGCAGATCCAACCTGAATAACGGTGTCTACAGGCTTAAAATCAATACCCAGATCGAGGGATGATGTGGAGACAACAGCTTTTAACTTTCCTGAACTTAGGTTTTCCTCAATCCAGATTCTTAAATGAGCATCAATAGAGCTGTGATGAATGGCAATCTGGCCTGCAAAATCCGGATGTGCATCCAACAATAACTGATACCACATTTCACTCTGGCTTCTGGTATTTGTAAAAACAATGGTAGATTTTGAATCCAGAATAATGGGAACCACTTTATCGGCGAGCTTATTGCCAAGGTGTCCTGCCCATGGCAATATTTCAATTTCATTGGGGAAAACCGGGATAATATCTATCTTTTTATGCTCTTTGGCGGTTATTTTTGTTTTTTTAATATCATAGGGAATAAGCACATCCATGGCTTCATCCAGATTTCCGATCGTTGCCGTAATTCCCCAGATCTTCATTTTTGGGGTATATTTTCTAAGCTGTGAAATACCGAGTTCTACCATCACACCACGTTTTGAACCTAATAGCTCATGCCATTCATCCACAGCTACACATTTCATATCGGTGAAAAAGCGTTCATTATTTTTCTGAGCGAGAAGCAAATGAAGACTTTCAGGGGTTACCACAAGAATTTCCGGCATTTTCTTCACCTGCTGCTGTCTTACTTTGGGATCGGTATCTCCGTTTCTTACACCTACCGTCCAATCGAGTCCGATTTCATCAATAGCTTCCTGCATCGCTTTTGCAATATCTTTGGAAAGAGAACGAAGAGGTGTTATCCAGATCATTTTCAATCCTTTTTTATATTGTTCAGGTTGATTGAGAAAATCTGAAACCAAGGCTAAAAACACGGAAAAAGTCTTCCCAAAGCCTGTGGGAGCTACCACCATTCCGCTGTATCCGTTTCCAAATTTTTTCCAGGTTTCAAGCTGAAATTTAAAAGGGGCAATACCTTTATCGGTCATCCATTGCTGGATAATCTTTAATCCGTTGCTATGTTCAAAAGCTGCCAATTCTATTTTTATTTAAATTTTTAACGCAAAAGGGCGCCAAGTTTTTATTTGATATTGTTTAATTTTCGATCGCAAGGGCGTTTCACTCAGCAAAACAATATCTTACTATAGCTGAACGGAGTGACTTTGCGAAAAAGAATATTAGAAATAATTTTAAAAACTTTTGCGTTCATTGCATTAAAATATTACTGTATTAATTTTTTAATCTCTTGCAAATCATCAATCTCGTCTACCGTTTTGTCTTTCCGCCATCTTACAATTCTGGGAAATCGGAGGGCGACACCGCTTTTATGACGGTTGCTGAATCCTATACCTTCAAAAGCAATTTCAAAGACCAGCTCTGCTTTTACGGTTCTTACAGGACCAAATTTTTCAATGGCATTTTTAGTTACAAACCGGCTCACTTCCATGATTTCCTTGTCTGTTAATCCGGAATAGGCTTTAGCAATAGTTACCAATGTATCACCGTTTTTCACGGCAAAAGTATAATCGGTGTAGTAAGCACTCCGCCTGCCGCTTCCTTTCTGAGCATAAATCAGGACCGCATCAATGGTTAGCGGATTGATTTTCCACTTCCACCAGTCGCCTTTTTTCCGCCCGGAATGATAGGGAGAATTTTTTTGTTTCAGCATCAGTCCTTCACTGTTTATTTCCCTTGAATTTTCACGAAGAGCATCCAGTTCTTCCCATTTCTCAAAATCCAGACTTTTTGAAATACTGATATTTTCGGGATTTTCATTCAATAATAATTCTTCAAGAAGAGCTCTTCTTGCGGAGATCGGTTTTTCTCTCAGGTCATTATTTTCAAGTTCCAATAAATCATAGACAAAAACTTCAATCGGAATTTCTGAGAGCATTTTCTTTGTTAAAGTTTTTCTGTTTAATCTTTTCTGTAATTCATTAAAATTTAAAACCTTACCCTCTTTAACCGCAAGTATTTCTCCATCCAGTACAAAGTTACCTTTCATGGATTTTACCACTTCTGTGATTTCAGGAAATTGATCTGTAACAAGTTCTTCACCTCTGGACCAGATGAACACTTCGTCATTTCTCCTGATGATTTGTCCGCGGATTCCGTCCCATTTATATTCTACCAGCCATTCGTCGGGACTTCCCAATTCTTCAGCCGGTTTTTCCAGAGGATAGGCAAGGCAGAAAGGATAGGGCTTTGAATTGTCAGGATTCACATTTTCCGCATCAATAAGTTCTCTGAAGGAAACTTCATCCGGCAGCCATTTTCCCATTAAGCTGTGCATCAGGGCACTCGGTTCCTGGCCGGAAAATCTTGTCAGCGCATTGATCAATGTTTTATCTGAGACTCCAATCCTGAAACTTCCGCCAATTAATTTATTGAAAATCAGACGTTCGGTATAATCCAGGCCATTCCAAGACTGCAGTACAAAGTCTTTTTTTTCTTCATCTGTCTTCCCTTTTAAACTTACGATATCATCCATCCATTCTGATAAAGTACGTTCTATTTTTTCCTGCGGAGGCGGAAGTAGTAAGGATAATGTTTCTCCCAGATCGCCAACAGAAGAGTAAGATTCCTGAAACAGCCAGTAAGGAAGCCGGGTAATTTCCAGTGCCCAATCTTTCATATAATTGGTATTGACATTTCTTTTGGGCCTTTTCCCGGTAAATAAGGCGATAAACCATACTTTGTCTTCATCAGGAGCACGTTCCAGATAATCGATGATGGCATCAATTTTAGCATTGGTCTTATTGGTGGTTTCCAAAGCGTTGATAAGTTCTGCAAAATGTCTCATGATTCCGGGGTTTCAAGGGTTTCTTTTTCAGATTCTTCTTCGTCTTCACCAAATAATGTTTCCACCACATCAGACTTGATTCCGATTTCGTTCAGATATTTTGAAAAAACTTCGGTTTGTCCGTGCGTTACGTGTACAAGCTCTGCTTCTGTTTCTCTCACAGTCTGTAACAATCCTTTCCAGTCTGCATGATCACTCATCGCAAATCCTGCGTCTGCACTGCGCCATCTTCTGGCACCGCGAACCTGCATCCAGCCGGAGCATATTGCAGTAGCCGGATCCGGAATCTTTTTAATTACGTTGCTGTCTAGTAAAGCAGGGGGAACAATCACAATTTCGTGTTCCACTTCTTTCGGACGTTCCCTGAAATCTGCAATGGTATATTCAGGAAGATCAATTCCCACTGCTTCAAAGGCTTCATTGAGTTTTCCGATGGAATAGTGAACGTAGATCTTTCCCAGTTCTTCCACGGCTTTCATAATACGCTGGGCTTTCCCAAGAGAATATCCAATGAAAACAGAGGTTTTGCTATTTTCTTTATTCTTCAGTACCCAATTCTGAAGTTTGTTATTTAAATCCGGAACTTCCAGCCAGTTGTAGATGGGAAGCCCAAAAGTACTTTCTGTAACAAATTCATTACATTTTACCAGCTCAAAAGGAGTGCTCAATCCATCATTCTGAACTTTATAATCTCCTGAAATTACGGTTACATATCCTTTATATTCAAGCCTTATCTGCGCAGAACCAATGATATGCCCTGCAGGATGAAGCGAAAGTTTTACTCCGTTAATGGTAATAACTTCTCCATATTCCACGCCCTGGCATTCGATATCAGGCCCTATTCTTTGGTACAAAATAGGTTTTGTAAAATGATGACAAAGGTATTTTTTCATTCCCCAGCGGGCATGATCGGCGTGGCCATGGGTAATAACCGCCATATCCACGGGCCTCCAGGGATCAATATAAAATTTCCCCTGCGGGCAGTAGATTCCTTTTTTGGTAAATGTGATTAATTTCAATGGTGTGACTGGTTTTACAAGAATACGCTTCAAAAACTTAACCAATTTTAATAATGTGGTATTTTTTATTAATTAAAAACTGATTGTTTTACGGAAGACATCAAAAAAAGCTGTCTCCATTTGAAACAGCTCATTATTTTATTTTTCATTCAGGATATTGTTTACATAATCAATCCATTGATAATCGGGGATGGTCTGATCAATGAAATAGTCAGGCTGAATGCCTTTTCCATCAATGGCCATATCGGGAATACGGAAACTTTTGGAGAGCGAATATCCCAGTTTAAATTCGTTACAGGGTGAATTTACAAAATACATATTGGAGATATCCAGCACTCCGGCTGTAGTCGTTCCAAAGAGTTTTACCTTTTTACTTTGTCTGGCAGCGAGTAAAAATTCTTCTGCAGTACTGCCGTTTCCATTATTGATGATAATTCCTACATTTTTAGGATAAGGATAAATTTTATCCATCTTATTGATTCCTACAGTACTTCCATCGTCCTGTAAACTTACATACTTACCCAGGTTCTGACTGAGTTTATCATAAGCTTTTTTCATATATTCTCGTTCGTCTTCCGGTATTCCGTATTTCTGGTAATTTTCATAAAGATCCAACATTCTCTGATTATTCAGTTTTGTAGAATAAAACTGCGTTCTGACACTTCTTACAGGATTGGTATAGAGATAGGGAATAATTTTAGCAAAACTGTTATCACTGCCGCCTCCGTTATATCTGATATCAATAATAAGATTTTCCGTACTTTCAATTTTAGATTTGTTGGCTGTAATTACGCTGTCTATATCTTTTTTCAAAGCGCCGTTGAAGGAAGGAATCCTCAAAAACAATGTCGTTTTGTTAAGTGGTTTCAGAAAAGGTTTCTGAGCCTTTATTGCTTCATAATATGTGATTTTTCCGAGCCTCATAAAATTGATCTTGCAGAGTTTATGAACAAAAACTATATGTTCAATGTTTCCGTAGATGCTTTTGCAAGGCTTACGGGACGCAGTCTTTCCGGATTTAAAAGAGATTTCAGTAAAATATTTAAAATGGCACCCAAACAGTGGCTGAAAGAAAAAAGACTGAAGGAAGCCTATTATTTGATTAAAACTCAAGATAAAAAGCCTTCAGATATTTATCTTGATCTGGGCTTCGAGAATTTATCCCATTTTTATTCTTCTTTTAAAAAGAAATTCGGAATAACAACTACGGAGGTTTAAGCATTGCTGGTTTGCCGCAAATGCAAAGACACAGGAAATAATCTCCTATGTTTTTATAAGTTATAATTTTCCTTATCTCAATTATTATCTTAGCAATAAAGTGAA